>NZ_JBAFSM010000053.1:0-32512 GCF_036688125.1 Pannus brasiliensis CCIBt3594
CGGGTTCTGACTTCTAACGCTCGCTGGTAGGACTCGATCGCCCGTTCTAGATTCTCGGCCCGCTCTCCCCGAATTCGGTCCCAGTAAGCGTTGGCGAGATTATTGAGGGTCATCGCGTGATCCACGGGGAAATCCTCACGGGTTCTGACTTCTAGCGCTTGCCCGTAGAATTCGATCGCCCTTTCTAGATTCTCGGCCCGCTCTCCCCGAATTCGGTTTTTGTAAGCGATGGCGAGATTATTGAGAGTCCCCGCCCAATCCACGGGGAAATCCTCGCGGGTTCTGACTTCTAATACTACCTCGTAACCGGCGATAGCGATCTCTAGGTTATGGGAACGATTGCCGAGGGGAAATTGACAAATATCCATGCAGAGATTTTCGATTACCCCGGCGATGTCCTCGGTTTCTTCTTGGCTACTCCTGGCGAAAACATTTCTCGCCCACTCCGGCAACAACCGAGCGAAAGTTAGATCCAGTTTATCCAGATTCCTTTGTAGGATCGGATAGACCGCTTTCGGATCGCCGTTACTTTCATATTCTGCCTGTAAAACCGTTTGCAGGAAGGTGAGATAGTCCCGTCGATCCGGTTCCCGTCCCGTCCTTTCCAATGCCCTCCCTAACTCTGCCGCTAGGTTCTCGCACCATTCCGCTATGTACTCGTCTCCCTGTCTGGCGAGAAATTCCGCGTACCGGTTCAGGAATTCAATAAATCCCTCGTCTACTAACTCCGAATTCTCGCCGAGGGTACGGTCAATTTCAATCTCGTCGGTGCAGGAAAAAAGGTATTGGAGGAGAGTTTGATAGGCTTGTAGGCGTTGTTCGTTCATGGTTTGAATTCCCTCGAAAGAGCTTTTTAAGTCCAGACATTGTTAAGTAACATCTCGTCTCGGCGATCGGGGTAGAGTGAAAGTAGGAGTTTTATCGGGCAACCGAAGCCCCTATTAATTTATAGTGTAATAACATCAATTGATTAGCGGGAATCGTTTCCATCGCGTAGGTTGTTCCATCATTAGACGAAAATTTTACTTCAAATACATTCCCGTCATATTCCATGACAATCGTTCCGACTTGTCCCTTAGATAAAGTAATCGGTTCTCCTGTTTCAAGGTGGGTAGTTTGTCTATCTTCGGTTAAAGCTACTAAATCTAATTCTTTAAATTCGTTCATGATAATACTTCATTTATTGACAAGGTAAAAATTAGTTAAACTAGGAAAATTTTCATTTTCCGTAAGTTTCAAAGTTTAGTGCCATCTAACCCATTCTACTGGAATGGGCGGGAGTCGGGTAAGGGATTTCACGCTGGTAACACGCGATTTAAATCGCGAGCAACTTAACGAAATAGCTCGGCTAAAGAAACTCGAAATCCAGGGAGAATTATCTGGGTACTCACTTCATCGGCACCGTGAAAAGCGCTTTCACGATCGCCCGTTACGATAAGAACTCTCCGGCTTTCCGGGAACACTAGCCAAACTTCCACGCTTCCCGATTGTAAATATTCGTCGGCTTTGGCGAAGAGATCTTCCGCGGGATCGCTGGGAGAGGCGATTTCGGCGATGAGGGGAGGACTTTGGGGTAGGGTGGCATTTTGTCCGAATTGTTCGACCAAATCCGGGGTAAGATAACACACGTCCGGCCGGCGACCTTGGCGAACGGTAATACAGGGAAGTTCGACGTAGACTTCTCCCCCCTGTCCCGATTCTTCAACGTAGTTACCCCAAAGACGACCGACGCGTAATTGTATTTGACTGTGCCTAATAGTCATACCAGTTTTCTCGATTAAATTGCCGTCGATCCACTCTCGGCCTTCCGGGGGATCGTTGGCGAAATCTTCTAGAGTGAAGGTGTCCGAAGATAAGGCGAGGGTCATAACACTTATTTACCTCCGCGGTCTATCGTTGTCAGATTTTTGCATTGTATCCTACCTGCATTTTCGGTAGAGAGGGCGATCCGATTAGCCGAACCCTCGAAGGGGTATTCTGTCGAGGTGTAGCGATCGATCTCGATCGAGACTTAACCATCCCCGATCGCCCACAATACACATTAGTCAATTTTTGTCAAGGGTGTTCGCGAAATTACCGGCGGGGAAACCGGACAGTCACCCGCGGCCGGTCTTGAGGGAGAATAGATCCAGTGAGTTCGCGGGATAGATTATCGAGAATGTCTCTTACCTTTCAGTCCATTATCGCCACATTACACGAGTTTTGGTCGGGTCGCGGTTGTCTGATCGTCCAACCCTACGACACGGAAAAAGGCGCGGGAACGATGAGTCCGCATACCTTCCTCCGCGCGATCGGGCCGGAACCCTGGTCGGTCGCTTACGTGGAACCCTGTCGCCGTCCCACCGACGGCCGTTATGGCGAGAATCCGAACCGTTTCCAGCATTATTATCAATATCAGGTCTTAATTAAGCCTTCTCCGGATAATATTCAGGAAATCTATCTGGATTCCCTGCGCGTGTTGGGAATCGTGCCGGAGGATCACGATATCCGCTTCGTCGAGGATAACTGGGAATCGCCCACCCTCGGCGCGTGGGGAGTGGGTTGGGAAGTGTGGTTAGACGGGATGGAGATCACCCAGTTTACCTACTTCCAGCAGTGCGGGGGCATCGATTGTCGTCCGGTGGCGATCGAGATTACCTACGGCCTAGAACGCCTAGCCATGTACTTACAGGATGTGGACTCGATCGATAAAATCCGTTGGAACGATTCGATCCTCTACGGCGATATTTTCCTCCAGAACGAGATCGAGCAATGTACCTACAATTTCGAGGCTTCTAACCCGGAATTACTGTTCAATCTCTTCTCTCTCTACGAACAGGAGGCGAAACAACTGATCGATCGCTCTCTGGTAATCCCTAGCCTCGATTACGTCCTCAAATGTTCCCACACCTTCAATTTACTCGACGCGCGCGGGGTGATCGCCGTGGCCGAACGTACCCGCTATATCGGTCGTATCCGCGGTCTGGCCCGGGAGGTCGCGCACCTGTATTTACAGCAGAGAGAATCGATGGGATTCCCCTTACAGACGGCGCGAGTTGCTTAAATTAAACGTCAATCCTCGAATCTAGCTAAATTCCCCCGCCGTATCGGTGGGGGTTCGTCGTATCGATCGGAATTTCACCCCGATTTTGCCGGGGATCTCGATCGAGTTTATATACAGCGAACTCTACAAAGACTCGATCGAACTGTCGGGAAACCCTCTCGGGCGATCGGGGTCAATAATCGAGATACAATCGGTATCTGAAAAACTCCCTATCGGTAAACGCTTATACTGAAAGTCTTATGAACGCCCTATGGCAACAATTCACGCTATTACAGTTCTCTACCGCGAATTGGTCGAGATTTAGTTATCTTTACCGTTTGGTCGGGTTTTTGAGTCGTTGGCGGCAGGGTAGCTGGTTCCTGCAATGGGCGGAACCGATCGGCGCGCTATTGATCTCGCTGATTATCGCGACCGCGCCGTTTTTCTCCACCAATCAGATCGGTTTCCTCCTGCTGGCGGCGGCCGGCTACTGGGTACTTCTCACCCTCTCCGACGAGGGACGGATCGGCATGACCCCGATCCATTTATTGGTTCTCCTGTACTGGGGGATCGCGGTGGTGGCGACGGCGTTTTCCCCGGTGAAAATGGCGGCGTTAGAGGGATTGATTAAATTCACCCTGAACCTGGTCTTTTTCGCCCTCGCCTCGAAAATTTTGCGATCGCCCCGTCTCACCCATTGGGTCTTAACCACGCTTCTGTTAACCGCCCTCGTCGTCAGTATTTACGGCATCCGACAACAGATATTCGGTGCGGAACAGTTGGCGACGTGGAACGATCCCACCTCGGATCTCGCGGGGGACACGCGGGTATATAGCTATCTAGGCAACCCGAATTTACTGGCGAGTTATCTGTTACCCTCGATCGCTTTCAGCGCGGCCGCCTTTTTCGTCTGGGCCGGATGGCTTCCGAAACTTCTCGCCGTCGTGTTAACCCTCGCTAACGCTTCCTGTCTCTTCTTTACCGAGAGTCGCGGGGGGTGGATCGGCATGATGGTGCTTTTCGGGGTTTTCCTGCTGTTTTTGTTCGATTGGTTTAAACGGTATTTACCGGTTTTCTGGCAGACATGGTTACTGCCGATCGCTTTCGGGGCATTAGCGGCGATCGTTCTCCTGGCGATTCTCGCGGTCGCGCCCCTACGGATACGGGTGATGAGTATCTTCGCGGGACGGAACGATAGTAGTAATAATTTCCGGATGAACGTGTGGGATGCCGTCTGGCGGATGATTCACGCGTACCCTCTCCTGGGAATCGGGCCCGGCAACGACGCGTTCAAGAAAATCTATCCCCTATTCATGAAACCGCGATTTACCGCGCTCAGTTCCTATTCGGTTTTCTTAGAAACGATGGTGGAGACGGGAATTATCGGTTTTACGTGCTTCCTGTGGCTGTTAGTCACCACTATTTCTCAGGGGATTCACCGCGTCCGGATGTTACGGGACAAGATGGATAATCAAGGCTTCTGGCTGATCGGCGCGATCGCGGCGATGGCGGGAATTCTCGCCCACGGTCTTTTCGATACGGTCTGGTACCGTCCCCAAGTCAGCACCCTCTGGTGGTTGCTTCTCGGTTTGATCGCCAGTCGCTGTTATGAACCGGAACGGGAGATCGATCGATCTTCGGAACGATCCGAGGAGTATTTCGCCTCGTAGAGAGTCTTGGTGGGTTAGCGAAGCGTAACCCACCCTACGGCTTCCTTTTTTCTTATCGAATTAAATATTTCCCTTCGGTTTCGGGGCTGTCTAGTTTGGGCAGTCCCATGCTGTAGTTTTGGACTCGGGAATCGAGATTGTAACCGATCTCGCCGTTTTGGAGGAGGGAACGGATGAGGTGTTCGAGGTCGGAACCGATGCGACGGAGATTGTACTCGCTGAGTTCTTCGCCGTTGTAGGACTCTACCAACTCGTCGAATTTGCTGTAGACCTTCTGTAAGGCCACCTCGTCCCAGCGGAACTCGTTATCGGGATCGACATCTAGGGTGAGAACCTTATCACTCTCGACCAGTTCATTATTTTTGACTTCGGCCGTGTAAATGCGAATGTGACGGGTGGTGGACTTTAACAGCATGGAGTTTTCCGAATCGCTTGTTTGAACTATTTAAGATTTTGCCACGATTCTTCGATCTTTACTCGATCGAGCCATACGGGAACGTTATCGAAGACATTGACGTGTTTTTACTCGCGAGACCTCGAAGCGCGATTCGTTTTTGAAAGTCTAAAAACTTCAAAAACAGGGTTTTTATCAGATAAATAACTGTTTCCCGCAATTCTTATCGATAAAATTCTTCCTCCTGCCTCCTGACTCCTGCCCTCACGTTAGCCGGCTACTAATCACCGCGCAACATTCCTCGACGGTAGCGCGCCGTTCCATCGCCGTAACTAGCGCGTCGTAGGATTCTCTGTGCTTTTCGAGGAGGGTTTTCGCCTGAAGTAGACTCCAGCGTTCTTTCTGGTCGTGATTGGATTCGGGTAAACCCGCGAGTTTCAGCGCCTGCCGGAGTTGGATTCGATCGCTGTCCCCCCCCTCCGCTTTGCCGTAGACGAGGGTTTCCGCCGCGATTCCCGCCATCCACACCGTACAGAAGCGTTCGAGAAAGGCGGGAAAATCGGTAAAGTTCTTGACTTTTTTCTCTAGATCTGATGTATCGAAGCGCACGCCGCCGATGCCCTCCTGTCCCTGTTTGAAGGCTTCCCACGCGGTCAGGCTGTACCCGGTAATCGAGATTCCCAACAGGTAGGCGACGAGAAAATGTCCCGCCTCGTGGTGAAGGATTCTCTGTCGGTAGGCCGCGGGGGAGAGGGAATCGAGCAGGAGGGTGACACCGCGGCTGTTGAGGGTCAGGGTGTCCACGGTCGCCAGTCCCAACAGTCCGAGGGTAGCCAGGGCGGGAACGAAAGGAGAAATGGGCAGGAGGGGGGTGATAAACACCGAGAGGGTGATCGAGAAGACCGTTACGGCGATCAGGTTGAGGGCGGTTTTCTCCATAGCGCTCGATCGAGGTAAAATTTCTTCATACTATGTTACATTCCCCGCCGACGAGATCCGAGAATTTCCCGTCCCCTACTTGGAATTCTTTTTCCCCCCGAAAATCGACCAGAAGCCGCCTTCTTTGGGGCGATCGCCCGACGCGTTCTTGCGGCCTTTCTCGTCTTGCATCTCGATATTCGGGCGGATTACCTTGTCGAGTTCCCGTTTAGCCTCGATAACCGTCGGTTCTTGCGGGTTCGCTTTCCAGGCGCGATTGATGTGTACTCTAGCCATCGAGAGTTGATTCTGACGGAGATAGGCCAGACCGAGCAGGGCGTGACCGGTACTATTCTCCGGGTCCATCCGGATCGCGTCGCGTAACTCCCGGACGGCGCCGGCGGGGTCTTTGCGATCGAGGGCCGTCCGCGCGCGGCGGATGTAGGCATCGAGAGACGATTCTCTCGGGGGTGCGGCCGTGTCCGCGGGTTCGGTCGGGGCGGCCGCGACGTGTTGCGCGACGGGGTTTTTGAGCGCTTTTTGATTGCCCTGCCCCTCGGTTAACATCAAATAAACGAGGTTCAACTCGCTCAGTTGGGCGATTTTCTGATAACTGTTTTCTAGGGCGGTATATTGGTCGATCGCCAGGGATTGTACTAATTTTTGATAGGCCAGTTCGTGGTTCGCGGTCGAGCGGGTGAGTTTCTGCGCCGCCTCGCTGGCGACGGTGATTTTACTGAGTTCCGCGGCGGCCCCCTTGCCGATCTGCGCGATAATCAGCCGGAATTCCTGGCGGGGAATATCCCGGGAGAGCTGTTCGTAGGCGGGATTGACGAATTTAGAGAGAATTTGATTGGCCAGGTCACGTTCTTTCGCGCTGGCGGTCTTACAGGTATCGGGATGGAGTTTGTAGGCGATTTTTAGATATCGCTCCCGGATCGCCTCGCGGTCGGCATCGATCGACACTCCCAGGATGGCGTAGTAATCGATCAGATCGAATTGAAACAGCCCTTGTTGAATTGGAAAAGACATACAGCGTATCCTACTCTACTCGACTGATAGCCAGAAAATCGTTAAAAGGATTCAAATTGTAGGTTCCAAGCGGACGCTTTTTGCAGGGCTTGGCTTAATGAGGTATGAATTCGGCCGTTAGTGGCGAGAACGCGTCCTCCCGGTTCGATAACGAGTGGATTTTCATCGTAGGCACTCACTTTCCCCCCGGCTTCTACCAAAATAACACTCCCGGCGGTGATATCCCAGGGCTGAATCCCGCGCTCCCAATAGCCATCCAAACGACCGCAGGCCACGTCGGTTAAATCCATCGCGGCGGAACCACTGCGACGGACTCCCCGCGTCAGGTGGGTGAGATAACAGAATTCGGCGTAGTTATTATCGGGGGTCTGACGGCGATCGTAGGCGAACCCGCTCACGAGGAGACTTTTAGAAAGATCGATCGTGTCGGAAACGCGGATCGGCCGGCGGTTGAGGGTGGCTCCCAAACCGGTGGCCGCCCGAAATAACTCGTTACGGAAGGGGTTGTAGACCGCGCCGACCGTGGGAACCCCCCCGATTAATAATCCGATCGACACGACGGATACGGGATATCCGTGGGCGTAATTAGTGGTTCCATCCAGGGGGTCGATCGCCCAGAGGTATTCGGTTTCTGTCTCTCCTAGTTTTCCCGATTCCTCGGCTAAAATCGCGTGTTCGGGAAAGTGGCGGGAGATGATTTTCAGGATTTCCGCCTCCGCGAGTCGATCGACCCGCGTGACCAGATCGCCCGCGCGCCCTTTCTCTTCAATATTTTTGTCCTCACTCCAATTTTCGAGGAGGATCGCCCCCGCGGAAAGGGCGGCCTCCGTGGCGATATCGAGAAATTTCTCTAACGGTTCCGTGAGACTGACCATTCGGTTTTTACCTACTCCTCATCTAAGGGTAAACCGAAACGGACTTTCCCTTTCGCGAAAAAGCGACCGAACTGAAGTTCGTACACTTCGTCCTCATCCTGGGTTTCCACTTCTAGATCGCCGCGCGCGTAGCTGACACAGAGAAGCGCGTAGCCTTTGGCTTTCAGTTCCGGGGACAGGCCGATCGCTTCCGGCTGGTAGATTTCCCCGGAGAGTACCCGTACCGCGCAGGCGGTACAGGCCCCGTTGCGGCAGGAGAAGGGCAGTTCGTGGCCCTGTTCCTCGATACTATGGAGGATATAGCGATCGTCGGGAACGGTGGTGGTGAGGTGTTCGCCGGTTTGACGGTTATGGATGGCGATCTGGTGGAAGCGGGTCATTTTTAAAATTTCGATTAACAGTGGCACCTTTTTATTGTATGATGAATATTTGTGACCCTAACCGGGAGAGATGGCCGAGTGGTTGAAGGCGCAGCACTGGAAATGCTGTTTGGGGGTAACTTCAACGAGGGTTCGAATCCCTCTCTCTCCGTTGTTTTACAAGGATTCTAGGTGTGTAGTTCGCCTGGTGTTACACCAAAACTACACCGATAGGTCAGAGTTATACATTCTCTGACCTAGAATCTCTTTTATGTATAGGTACTTGCTTATTTGTCACGGGCGCTATAAAAGCGGCTGTCCCGCCACGTCCTCGCGGCGAAAACTTAACCAACGATAAAGACGAATATTTATTCAAACTGAACCAATCACCCTTGACGGGGACATCACCGACCTATGCCATATAGCGATACAGATGACTTAATCCGTTTCGGGTAAGCGAATCATCGTGATATCGATTTCAGAGAATGTTTCTCGATAAAATTGACCGAATTGCTGGCTTTTTCCAAAATTGGTGACGGTTGTGGCGATCGAGGGTTTCCATTCTTCTAGACGGGTTTCGGTAAACTCCTCTCTAGTTCGATGAGTCGGAAGACGGTTCCCGCTGAAAAATCGCGTCTAGATTTCCTCCCCCGATCATGTAACTAAACGGGTACGATCGAGGGTTCGGACTCTTACGGTTGACGAAAAGCTCGCGGATCGCGTCTTCATCGGTGGGATGCTGGCGGATGTAGCTTTTTAGCTTTTTTCGGGACATTTCCGTGAAATTCGCTTTATTTATTCTAGGCTCGCGGGGCGATCGAGGGGAACTAGCTTTATTATGCTCGATCGGGGAAAAATATAACTTTTGTAAACCAAATTGGATTCTTAATTATCCCTACAAAGATGGATGCTACAATTTCATTGTAGTCTTTTGATCTCTTTCAGATGTATCTCGAAAAGCTATTACTTAATGAATAGCTTTAGAATCGGTTCGTGTTTTCATCCGTCAAAAGTGCTGTAAGTTACAATTGTAAAAGTTCAAGGAGTAACAAATGTCGGAAGGAGCAAATAAAGACCTCTATTCAATGTCTGTAGAGGAGTATAGAGACTATATGACTTCTACAATCGCTTTCATTGAATTGTGGAAAGGTTGCCATTATGCCTTGTTGAGTAACCCTGAATATAGTAAGCACTCTCAGAAAAAATTACTAGACATATCTTGGGAAGAAGCGAAAGAATTTAAACGAAATATTCGACAATATCTAGATCGAGTAATCGGTGATCCCGAGAGTGAATAGCAAGTGTAAACTCCAACATCGACTCGATACTCGATCGGGATACAATAACCCACACGGGCGAGCGACCCCATAATCAAATATACCGAGATAGCTGAATCCTGTATCATTTTTCCCAAAAAAGCGAAAATTTTATTGACGATAACTTTTAAAATCAATATACTTGTCTGTATATGCGATATTTTTTCGGTATTTTCGAGTTTCAACACTTTTGTAGGAAAAAAATGTCTCAAACGATCAAATTTACGGATCATCGTAACCACGTTCTCTCTCTGACTAAAGTAGAGAGAGGTAAATTTTTAATAAAAATCACTAGCGGTTCAAGCCCTCAAGTTCAAGTTGAACTGAGTGATGATGAGGTGGAAAAAATAAAGGATACGTTGCTAACCGACTCACTAAATTATTTTATCATACGAGATGATGCGCCCGTTCTTACCCTAGGTCTTACCGACACTACAATCAATGGCACACTAATCGAAAGAAGTTACTTTTTAGTGTTACTAAGTGTGAACCCTCTTTCATCCGCTGACTTTACCTTTGGTTCATCTACTAAAGATGAAGGACAAAAAATCGCTCAATTTTTGCGAGAAAGATAATTTTATCTAATTTTATTTTTACAAGAGGCTTCGGGATTGAGGAAATGTAATGCCGCACGCCGTTTTAGTCGCGGGCGCTAATTTGACCGATCTTCAATCTTCAACCCGTTTACGCTCTTAAAAAACTCAGTTCGGTGTATATCCCGTCGCGAAAACCGTTAAGTATTTTCACCGTTTCTCTCCGTCGCTCCCCCGGATAGAGATAATGGAATTGGGAAGGATGCAAGAAATACCTAATATCGGTAGTTCAGCCGGGGGGTGCGTTATGGTGTGGTTAGATAATTCGGTAACATCGACTCGATACTCGATCGAAGACATCCGCGAGGAAGTACATAATCTCGTCGAAACCGGCGCGATCGATCGACAACAGCCCATTTACACGCTCTGTAAATATATCCCGGCGCGGGACTGGCCGGCGGTAGAGTGGGAATTAGAATGTAACGGCTATCTCCTGCGCGATCGCGTCATCGATCTTTTGCCCAAAGAGGTCTGGCTGGAAGATTAACGCCTATAATGGAGTGTCGGAAACCACGATCGAACGAACGCGATGTCCTCACTCCCTTCCGCTATCCCTCTCGATGTCATTCGCTACGATGAACGGGGATTAGTACCCGCAATCGCCCAGGATTATCTCGATGGAACCGTCCTGATGATGGCGTGGATGAATCGGGAATCCCTCGAAAAAACCCTCGCCACGGGGGAAGTGTGGTATTGGAGTCGTTCGCGTCAGGAACTCTGGCATAAAGGCGCGACCTCCGGACACATTCAGAAAGTGCGATCGATCCGCTACGATTGCGACAGTGACGCGATTTTAGTCTCGATCGAGCAGATCGGCGATATCGCTTGCCACACGGGAGAGAGAAGCTGTTTCCATCAAGTGGAGGGACAGAAATCCCCCCCTCCCGCGGACACCCTATCGGGAGTTTTCGACGTGATCTGCAACCGTCGCGACTTCCCCACCCCCGAATCCTACACCTGCAAGCTGATCGAGGGCGGAGATAACAAAATTCTCAAGAAAATCGGCGAAGAATCGGCGGAAGTGGTCATGGCTTGCAAGGATGACGACAAAGAAGCGATCGCCTCCGAAGCCGCCGACCTCTTCTATCATACCCTAGTCGCGCTCGCCTATCACCGAGTCCCCCTCCGGGATGTTTACCAAAAACTTCAGGACAGAAGACGGTAAACGAGTGGGGAGATGGGGAATTTTTTGGGGAAAAGGGGAAGGGAGAAAGAGAAAAAAGGGGGAAAATTACTTTGGGTTCCTTCACCTTGACCCTTATTCTCCTGACTTCTGACTCCTGATTCCTGACTCCTGACTCCTTCCCCGAAAATGACTCTCACCCACGACCTAGTAATTATCGGCGCTACCCGCGAGGGGATTCACACCGCGAAAAAGGCGATCGACCTCAAAAAACGTGTCGCCCTGGTTCAACAGCCGTTTAACGGTCATTTTGAGGCATCTGAAGACATTTTCGCCGCCATATCCACCCGGATCGCCCGTCTGTATCAACTCGCGAGTCAGTGGGAAGACGCGGAGAGATTGCCGCGATGGGATCATGTTCATTCTTGGGCGCGGGAAGTGGAGAATGAGGTGAAAAATCGGGATTCTCTGGCGATTTTGTCCGCGATGGGGGTGGATGTTATCGAGGGTTCCGGGGAATTCGTCCGGCTTCCCCGTTTGGGTTTTGTCGTGGAGAATCGGAAACTGTTCGCGAACTCGTACCTGATCGCGACCAGTTGCCGTCCCGAAGCGCGGGAGATTTTGGGTTTGGGGGAAATGGATTACTTAACCCCGCGGGATATCGCGAAAATCGAGGATTTAGAGACAATTCCGCACCGGTTCGCTATTCTCGGCGAAACCCCGATCGCCCTCCAACTGGCCTGGATTCTCCGGTATTTCGGCAAGGAAATCACGCTTATCGTCTCGGAAAATTCTCTATTACCCGACGAGGATCGCGATATCTCCCGACTGGTGAGCGCGATACTGGAAGCGGAGGGAATCGAACTGTTAACCGATCAGTCCGTCAGTCAGGTCAAGGCGATCGAGCGACAAAAGTGGTTACAGTTAGAGAATCGCGCGATCGAGGTAGACGAGATCGTGATCGCGGGGGAATATCGATCGAATTACGAGGGACTGAATTTAGAAGGGGTGGGGGTAGCGGTAGAGAAGGGAATCATTCAGGTGAATTCTCGATTACAGACCACGAATCCGAGGATTTTTGCCTGTAGTCTCCCCGAAAACGGTTATCCCGATCCGAGTCTCGATCGCTATCGCGGATCGATCGCCCTACAGAATGCGTTATTTTCCGCCAATATCCCCGTAAATACCGATTCTATCGCCCGTGTAATCCCTTTCTCTCCGCCGATCGCCCGCGTCGGTCTCACCGAAAAACAAGCCCGGCAGAAGTACGGGGACAGGATCAAAGTGATTACCTATCCTCTCAAAAATTCGATCGCCCTGACGATGACCGGGGAGGATACGGGATTCTGTAAAATAATTGTCCTGGAAAACGGGAAAATTCTCGGCGCGCGTTGGATCGGATGGGGAGGGGAGGAAGCGATCGGTTCGATCGCCCTGGCGATGCGCGAGAATATTAAAATCGATGCTCTGAACCTTTCGATCTATCCTTTCGCCACCGTTTCCGAGATAATCGGGGAGATCGGCGATCGATTCCACCGTCGGAAATCGTGGCTCGATCGGTTGATAGATTGGCTAAAAAACCTAGATTAATTGTCAATATACCGTAGATTGAGTTTCGTTCCCGAGGCTGTTGGTGAAAGATTTCTCGACAAAAGCGAAAACAGGAAATCGGGTTAGCGAGATGAACCTATCAATTTTTCCGCGGTAACGCGATTGGAAAACCGGTATCCTCCGGCATTTACTTTTAGCGTTCCTTCTTTCCAACCGAGAGATACGGGGGATTTATCCGGGCTTAAACTGTTATAAATGGCGAAATTTTTCGACCAATCATGAAATTGACCGTTTCGAGTTAGAATCGGCAATAGAGAAGAGGGATTGTAGGCGAGTTCTAAACGCTCCCCCGTCGCGCCTCGAAATCGGATTTTCCCTCGATCGATCTCCGTTATATTTACTTGACTTTTTGCCTTAAACGTGTATTTGAAATTGTCGTAATCGCCGTGGGTTTCTCTTTCTCCCACTTCTAGCGCGAAACCGGAATAGATGCCGCCTTTCGGATTAGCTCGATAGGTGATCTCGTCGGGATAGTTCGGATTAGTATCGGGAACGATTTCGGGAGGGGAAAGGGAGATCGATCGCATCGCTAACCAAGTTTTTTCTAACTTCACGAACCAGATATCGCCGTCGATTTCTACCGTTGCCGTTTTGGGAAACTGGAAAAAGAACGATCGATCGCCGGGACGTAACCAGAGTAATAAATTCCGATACTGACCGATCTGATCGCCCGGATTTTTTCCCGGTTTCACGCCGTTTTCTCCCGTGTTGGCGACGAAAAAATCGACACCTCTCGTCTCGTTATACGACATCAATTTAAACGGCGCGACATCTCCATCCGCGAAACTACCCGCGAGACTTCCCATCTGGTAATGATTGCCGATAAATTGCGTTTCCCAATATCCCGGACGCTCATTGTTCCCCAGTTTCCAATTTTCATAGAGGGGTTTAGTGGCGAGAATTTCTACCGGTTTGGCAAAGTTTTTTCGCGCGATCGCTACGGCCGCGAGGGGGGGACGGTAACGACTGGTAATCAGGTATAAAGAGTCTAATTCGGGTTTATCATTGGCTACGGGAGTATCGCCGTAATATAACCAGAAAGTTTTCGCGGAACTCGATCGCATTACCGCGTTACTTCCCCCGTAATCGCGTTTCACCGGACCACCCCATCCCCCGCGATAGTATTTCAGCGCCGCGGCCGTCGATAACCAATCCAGCGCCGATTTCGCTAACTGTTTCACCTCCGGATCTTTAGCGAAATCGTAGAGATTAATATAGGGGGCGAACGTGTGACCGTGATATACTTCAGAATCCCATTCTCCCATCCCGATATTGTATAGCGCCCACACGTAACGCCGAATTTTCCGCTTATAAATCTGGCGCGTTTCCTCGTTACCGGTTTCCTCCGCCATCAGATAAACCGAAGTTTCCCGCATAGCCCGCAGGTTGTCGGTATTGCGTCCATCCACCCATAAACCCCGTCGCGCGATACTCCAATCCTTGCCGGTCCCGTTACCGTTGCCGTGAATCGGGTGGGGACGCGTGAGAGGGTCTTTTTCCGTCCAAACTTTCGCCGCGTTGTACATCCGTTGTCGGTACGCGCGATCGAGATACGAACCGAGGAGAAAATATTTCCGGATCTGTCCTTTGAGGGTAAAACTGAAATAATAATCGATATAGTCGGTGTGCGCCTGTTCTTGACGCTGGGGATCGTCCTGCTGTAAAAATTCTAAGGCTTTCTGCCGATTTCCCGCCAGAAAATCGAACATGGCGGCGGGATACGATCGCTTTTCATTCTCTTGCCACAGATTGCCGTATTTCTCCGGATTGGCGAAATGATTAATTACCGTCGCCGCGCGTTGTTGGAATTCGCTTTCTAAGTCATCCGTCCAAGGGTTGAGATAGCGGGAATCGACGGTAGGAAGGGTGATTCCCGCTCGATCGAGGACGGACGGCGTAGAAGGGAAAACGGAAGAAACGGGATGAAAACCGATAATGAGGAGGGCGATCGATAGGGAGAGGAGGATCGATCGAACCCATCGCCTAGATCCAGTCGTCATCCTCGCCGAATTCATCTTTATTTCCCTCGTTTTCCGAGATATCGATCTGATTTTCTTTGTCTAACTGTAGGGGAATCGGTTGCGGGGTGACGATTTCCGGTAAAAGTTCCTCCGGTTTCTGTCCATCGACCTCGACAACAATGACCTCGGAGACGGGAAACCAGAGGATCTGTCCCCGATCATCGCATACCGTCACCGATCGAGTTCGATCGCTTTCTTCCGACGAGAAAAGATCCCCTAACATCTTTTTCGGCAGAAGCGGTTTACTCTCACCCCCGCTAACTCCCAAAAAGATATACTCGTTTCCCGTCGTCAAATGTTGCAGGATAATCGCCATAAGCTGTTGAGTATTAAGGTCGCTGGTTGAGACAAGGCAGGAGTCAGGAGTCAGGAGGCAGGAGGCAGGAGGCAGGAGGGAAGGGGAAAGGGGAAAGGGGAAAGGGGAAAGGGGAAAAATGAATAAATTAAAAGTAGTCTTTTTCCGAAAATATTCCCTATCTCCCTTATCTCCCTCACCTCCCTCATCTCCCCCATCCCCCTCATCTCCCTCACCTCCCTCACCTCCCCCATCTCCCCATCTTCCCACTCTCTCACTTCACTTGAGCGCCGTGGCTACGCGGATCGGTTTGATTTGCGGAGGAGGCGACCGGGGCGGTAAATTCGGAGGTTTGGCCGGTCGCGGTGGCGAAGGGGAGGGGAGAATCGGCTAGGAGGGCATCTAAATTCGCGACGAGAATCGATCGGGGTTGTTCGCCGAGCGTTTGGGCGATCGCTTCACCGTTACGATTTAAAAAGACGAAATGGGGGATACCATCGACGCGATAACGGAGGATTTCGGGCAACCATTTGTTATTATCTACGTTTAGCATCACGAAGTTCACCGAATCGCCGTATTGCTTCTTGATCTCGGCGATCTCCGGGGCCATCGCCTGACAACTGGTACACCAATTCGCGTAGAATTCGGTTAGGGTGGGTTTGCCGTTGCTCAGGGCGATCTCGATCGGTGTGGCGCTTTCCGCTTGGGCTTCCAGGGAGGTCGAACTAGCGGTGGTTTGGAAACCGAGGAAAATCGCTACACTGAGGATAACCGCCGTTACCGCGATTAACAGATTTCTCAGCTTGGGATCTGGTGTCGTTGCCGTCATGGGTGTGCTTCTCTAGTTCATTCTGTCCTATTGTAACGATTCGATCGATCGCTTCATGAAAAAACGCGTCACCCTGACTTTTCCGAGAAAAACCGTCCATATGCCCGTCACCTACCGACTGGCCAAGGATTTCAACGTCGCGGCCAATATTATCCGCGCCCAGGTCGCGCCCAATCAAGTGGGAACTTTAGTCTTAGAATTATCGGGGGATATCGATGAATTGGAGGCGGCGATCGAGTGGTTGGGTCTTCAGAATATTAACGTTTCCCTAGCCAGTCGCGAGATCGTTATCGACGAGGAAAAATGTGTCGATTGCGGTCTCTGTACGGGAGTCTGCCCCACGGAAGCGCTCACCCTCGATCCGGAAAGTTTCCGCCTCAAATTCCTACGCTCGCGTTGCGTGGTCTGCGAACAGTGTATCCCCACCTGTCCCGTGGTCGCGATCTCGACGAATTTATAGAATCGGTTCGATTAAACATCGATTCTAGCCATTCCCGTAGGGCGCGGCAACGAAACGAGATACACCGAATGAATTCCCGACACCGGATTATTCATCGTGATTAATAGCTAATTTCCAGATGATTCAAGCGGTAACAGAAGTCATTAAAACATTCGCCGATGTCGAGTCGCGGTTCTCTTTACGGCGAAGTGATTCGGTGACATTTTTTACGGAATGGCATGAGAATTTACCCGAAATTAATCCGACGGAAATTGAAGCTTTAGAGATTATCCGCCGTCGCTATCTCTATCATCTCTCGTCGGGAAGTTTCACCGAGGGAACCGTTACCCTTCTCCTCGGCGCGCCGTTATTAGAAAAAGCGGGATTTTACGATCCTCCTTACCGGATACGGGGAGAGGCTTTTTTAGAAATTGAAGTGGAGGGGGAAAACGAGGAGAGATTACGGGGTAGGATCGATGTATTAGTCCTACAGGATCGGTTCTGGGTACTCCTGCTAGAATCCAAGCGATCGAGCGTCGCTTTAAATACCGCGCTCCCGCAAACGTTAGCCTACATGATGGGGAGTCCGCACCCGGAAAAACCGGTCTTCGGGATGGTGATAAACGGCGACGGTTTTCAATTTCTCAAACTCGCTCGATCGAACCCGTCCCGATACGATATTTCCCCCGTATTCTCGCCGCTACCCTTGCAAAATCAACTACACGAAGTTTTAAAAATTCTCAAACGAATCGGGATGGTTATTTTAGAAACTCATTAATTTTTTTTCCAAGGTTCATAATTTTGGGAAAAGGGTACAGCGATCGCATTCCCTTCCCGACAGTCCGAACCTTCCATCCACGATCGATCGAGGGGAGAAAAAAACTCTCTCCCCCCGATCGCCGAACCCCGGAAATCATTGAACCTGGAACAGACGATTATTCGGGAGATTGCTGATCGATCGCTGGAGACTGTTAAGCGATCGATTGTAATCGACGATCGCCTGTAAATAACGACTTCTCGCGTCGGTCAGATCCCTCTGGGAGTTAATCACGTCCGTCTGGGTTCCCACCCCGGCCTGGAACCGTAACCGCGCCAGTCGTAAACTCTCCGTCGCCGAGGTAATACTCAATTGGGCGGTACGGATATTCTCCTGGTTCGCGATCAGATTGTAATAAGATTCCTCTACCTGACGGCGGATCTCGTCGCGACGGCGGGCGAATTCCGTATCGGCCCGATCGATATTCCGTTCCGCCTGTCTCGCGCGAGCGAAAGCCCGTCCCCCGTCGAAAAACGTCCAGCGAACCCGGGCTCCCACGTTAAAACCGGTCGAGAGCGCGGCGCTATCTTGCAAATCGTCGATAAAAAGCGCTTGCCCGACCAGATCCACTTTCGGGATCACGTCCGAGATGGCGATCTGGCGATCCTGTTCGCTAATTTCGCGTTGTAGCAGTTGTTCCTCCAACTCGGCGCGGTTTTTGTAGGCCAGGACGATACTATCGTTCAGGGTTAGCCCCCAGGTTCCCGCCTCGCGGATCTCGTCCGCGGCCGTCAACTCGACGTGTTGACCGATACTCAAAATCTGCGCCAGTTGTCGCCGGGCGATGCGTTGGTCGGCGATCGCGCGGGTCAGATCCTGGTTCGCCGTGGCTAGGTCCACTTCCGCCTGGAGAACCGCGAACCGCGTCCCCAATCCCGCCTGTTCCAATAACTGCGCGTCCCGTAAACTCTGGCTCGCGTCCTCGATCGAGGCTTGAGCGATCGCTACCTGCGCGTCCCTCCTCTGTAATTCGTAGTACGCGTCCGTCGCGTTAAACCGGGTTTCTTCCGAGACCCGTTCCACCTCTAACTGCCGCCGCCGGATCTCCGCCTCGGCCCGGCGGATATTGGCCGCCCGTTGCCCTCCGGTATAGACCCCGTAAGTGATCTGTACGTTACCGGTGAAATTCGTCGAATCGATGGCGGCGTTGCCCGGTAATCCCTGTTGACGGGCTAAATCGTTCTGTCGTCGGGCCGCGGCGGACTGATCTTGTGTGAGGCTGGTTTCCGCCGTCCCCGTGGGCAGTAAATCCGCCTGGGCCTCGGCTAATTGGGCGCGGGCGATCTCCAGATCGGTGCGCGCCGTTTGAATATCTTTATTGTTCCGCAGGGCTAACTCGATCGCCTGATTGAGAGTGATCGGTTGCACGACGCGAATATTTACCTCGTCCGGATTGGTGGGAAAAATCAGGGGATTGCCGCTCGGATTCAGATAATTCGGGGCCGAGGCATCGGGGACGGGGGCGCTCTCCGTGGGAGTTACCCCGGGGGAGGGTTGGACGGGAGGGTTACTATCGCTCGGGGTCGAGGGTAACGGGGAAGGCGCCCGGGTTCCGTTCGGCAGAGGTTGGCCGGGAACTTGAGAGACGGGACGGGAGGAGACGCGCGGACTCTCTAGTAAATCCTTCGCCGTGTGGGTTTGAGCCGTGACAACCCGCTCCCCGACCACTAACAAACCCAGCACCGCGCACGAGGTGACAAGATGACGCGAGATCAACATTGGCTGTACTCAATGATATAAATAGACTTCGATACTAAGTTTCGGTTTTTAACACGACAAACAAGGGGTCGAGCGCCCGCGGCGCGCCGACGGCGATCGTGGCGAGGGGAGAGTGGTGATTACAGTGACCCATTAGGGATTACTCATCACTAATCCTACTCCATCTCGACGCGGATCGCCCGTCGCGGTAAACTCACCCGATGGTAGGATGCCGACCGCGTGAACTCCCCCGAAAAACATACTCGGTTCTTCCCACCGGACGACTTTTGTTCCGTCGGGAAAAATGGCCGTTTCCAGGATTTCTTCCCGTCCCTCGAAGGGTTCGATGCAGAGTTCGCCGTTTTCCCAGTGAATCCGGGGATGGTTGACGGCGAGATCGATCGATCGCCGGAAATCGACCAGATGGGAGATCACCTGGAAAATCGCCGTGCGAATCCGGTTCGAGCCTCCCGATCCCAGCACGAATCTCGGTTCGCCGTTTTCGAGAAGGATCGTCGGCGACATCATCGAGGACATCCGCCGATCGAGCGGCCAGTGATGGAAACCGAGGGGGTTTAAGTCGGCCTCTCCCAGCATATTATTTAACGTGATCCCGGTGCCGGGGACGGTATAGGCGGAACCTTCCCCGTTGGAAAATGTCGCGCTCGCCGCGTTGCCCTCGCTATCGAGGACGCTAATGTGGGTGGTACTGCCCCGCTTGTTGGCGTAGGTTTCGATAAATTCCGGGGCGAGAAATTCCCGATCGATCCCCTCGCGATGGATATGGCGATCGTAGCCCTCCGCCCGCGCCCGATTGGTTACGGCCATCACTTCCGTTAAAATTTCCCAGTGTTCCCGCCCGAATGGGGGAATCTCGCTCAAATCGTACCTTTCTAACAATTTCAAGGCGAACGCGATTAAAATTCCCCCCGAACTCGGTGGCGGGTTGGTCAGGATCTCGTAACCGCGATAGGTGGTTTTCAGGGGCGCGCGGACGATCGATCGATATCCCGCGAGATCTTCTAGGGTAAGATAGCCCCCCTCGCTCAGATCCTTGGCGATACAGCGCGCGATCTCCCCGCGATAGAAATCCTCGATTCCCGAGGTACTTAAATACTCTAGAGTATTGGCGAAATCCGTCATCACGCATCGATCGCCCTCCTGTAATAATTTCCCACCCGGCGCGTAGAATTTGATCCCCTCCGGATCGCGCCAGAGAATCGGTTCGAGCAGTTTACAGCAGAACGCGTTATATCGAGTGAAAATAAAGCCGTTTCGAGCGTATTCGATAGCGGGTTCGGCCAGCACGGAAAACGGTAGCCGGCCGAGTTTTTTCTGTACTTCCCGCAAGCCTAACAAAGCTCCCGGCGTGGCGATCGATCCCCGACCGATATGGAAATCCTGAATTCCCCCGCCGAAATGAATCGAGACCGGGTAAAAATCGATTTCCGAGACACCTTTTCTCGCCCGCGGGGTCTGACAGAAAAAATCGAACAGGAAATTCTCCCTCTCCCGCGTTCGCGCCAGCAGGAAGCCGCCCCCTCCGGCCGAGGATAGCGTGAACTCGACCACGAAAGCCGCCAACGTCGCGGCCACGATCGCGTCGAACGCGTTTCCCCCCATCTCGAACATCCATTTTCCCGCCTCGACGGTTTTCGGGTGTCCCGCCGCGATCGCCCCGGTGATTTTATCCTTCATGGTTCGGTGTCGAAAATTTGTGACTAGAATACAGAAAGAGCGTTACAAAACGTTACAAAGCGAACGAGAGCAAAGATCATGACCGTTGCATACCCCCGCAAATTCAAGAACGCGATGAGCGCCCGCGACATCATGAAGCGCGTCATCACCGATCGCGAGATCCATCTCGTCACCCTCAACCGTTACCGCTACAACGAACAACGTAGCTGTAAAGATCTTACCGAACTGATCGAGAAACTGGACGGAAAACCCAAGGAATTAATCCGGGATCTCTCCCATCATATTGCCGACGAGGCTCGCCACGCCTACTGGTTAACCGATCTTCTCCTCGAATTGGGCGCGGACGTGGGAACCCCTCCCGGACTCTCGTATATTGACGAATTCGAGCGTCTTCTCGATCAGGATCACTTCCAAACCGAGGAACAGCGCGAGGATGGCATTATTTCCGCTCTAGCGGCGATTAATGTCACCGAAAAGCGCGGCTGTGAATATTTCTCGGCCCACATTCAAGCGCTGAAAGAAGGGGAACAAACCGAGGAGAATATTCAAATTCGGGAAACGATCGAGCGGATTTTCCCGGAAGAGGCCGGACACGTCCGTTGGGGGAATCGTTGGTTAGCGGAGATCGCCAAAAAAAGCCCGGAACACAAGGCGAAAGTCGATCGGGCGAAACAAAAATACGCCGCGATCGAACAGGCCGCCTACGAGTCGGGGATGGATATCACGATGGGCGCGGAATTGCGTCGCGTGAGTAAACTGCTGGAGATCGTCGGGACACTGCCCGTCTGGGAACGTCCGGCCTATCTGATGGAACGTTTACCGGGAACTCTGCTCGATCCGAAACTGCAACTTTTCCGCGTCGAGGCGGCGAAAAAAGCCTGGGATCGCGATCCGAAAATGTTTATCGATCGCTTTATTCCCATGTTCTTTAACTCGACGGAAGGATTGAAGGAAAAAGAAAAGGCGAATAATTAATGGATAATCCTTAAGGCGATCGATCGATCGCCTTTCTATTTTTATAGAGGAATGAATCCCGCGGGTAACTGATTTTCTAGAATCTACTGGGTACAGCGATCGAGCTTTTCAACCCTGAAAAAACTCCCAAAAATTTTAATAAAGCGATTCTGTTCTATATTTCGATTTCCCGGATTTCTTCCCTTTCCTCCGCTACGGTTTGTAATGCGGGCGGGATCGGCATACCCATCGCCTCAATTAACTCCGCCGGGGGTCGGTTTCGCGATTCGGAGAGAACATAGTTACCCGTGTGAATCGGTTTGGCGGGTTTCATCTCGTGGGTGGTGCTGTAATAGCGGTGGGTTTGTTGGATCTGTCCGCGTTGTTGGATCGATTCGTTGGCGATTTTTTTGCGGAGTTTAATGATACCGTCCATAATCGCTTCCGGACGCGGGGGACAGCCGGGGATATAGACATCGATCGGTAATAGTTTATCCGCACCGCGAACCGCGGTGGGAGAATCGGCGCTGAACATTCCCCCGGTAATCATACACGCGCCCATCGCGATCACGTATTTCGGTTCCGGCATTTCTTCGTACAATCGTAGGGTTGCCTGGGACATTTTCATGTTCAAGGTTCCCGCGAGAATAATCACGTCCGCTTGTCGGGGTGCGGCGCGGGGAATGAGTCCGAATCGATCGAAATCGAATCGCGAACCGATCATGGCGGCGAATTCGATAAAACAGCAGGCCGTCCCGTACAATAGCGGCCACAAACTGGAAAGCCGCGCCCAATCGTACAGATCGTCTAACGTGGTGAGGATAATATTTTCCGAGAGTTGTTCCGTGACCGCGTAGCGATCGATCGGGGAGAGAATTTTTTCGGTATCTGTATCGGGGTCGGAATTAAACTCGATCGAGCGCATCACTACCTCCAGTGTCGATCGTTTCTCTTACCCTAGACTTTCTCGTTTCCCGTGTCCTCCTCCCGCGGGAACGATTTCCCGAATCGAAGGTTCGATCGGTTTCGATCGTTTCCACCGTATCTAGATATTATCGATCTTGAATATAGGCTCGATCGCCTTTCAAACAATCGTAAGCTTTCTGTAATTCGATACCTAGATATCCGATATGTTCGGGAATAATTGCCGGGGAAGCGGTACAAATTTCTCGGATGATTTTTAGGGGATTTTTGCCGGTGTAACAGGCTACTACTTCGCCACTGCCGGGAGTAGTTTGTTGGATGACGATCTGCCCCGCTTCTATTTCGATTAAAAAATTACCCGACGGATCGTAGAAATCCCGCTGGTTAATAATTCTTTCGTATTGATTGGCGATTAATTTATCGACATTCTCCCAGGTATCATCGTAGATGTGCGCGGATTGGCTGAGGGTAATTAATGGCCCCATCGTTAGATTATACTCGGAGCGATCGGCGATCGCATCGCGGATATGTTGTTGTAACGCGCGCAGTCCCATCGCGTTCGCGGGCCACGCGGCGAACATATCGTTACTCCGTAAAACCGCGGTGAGAGATAATTCATTATCTACCACTCTCACCCAAATATGATTTAAACAGGGACTCCCTCCCTTCTCGTGATCTTTAACGTCCCACAGGGACATTACCCCGCTTGCCGCGTCGATCTCGCCGATTAATTTCGCGATAACCTGTTCGATCTGATCGCGTCCGAACCACGATCGCAAACGTTGCCCGTAGGTATATTTTACGCCTTCGGTGTAGGGAGAATCATCGAGAATTTGCGAGATATATTCCTCGATAAACGCTCGATCGATGGGTAGATAATTCGGTTCGGGAAAGTAAAAATCCGCGGGTTCGTCGGTAACTACCGCCATTAAATCGATCAATTCTTGCCATTTTCCATCGTATCCCGTCGGTCGAATCGTTCCCGTGGTTTTAATACGATGTAAGATTTTTACCCAGGTTTCGGCGATGTTTTTTCCCTCGATGCGATGCCCGTATCTCGTACCGGGTAAAATCGAGGGCATGGTTTCCAAAACCGGGAAGGTTAACGCTTCTCCCCACGCTTCTACTGGTTGCCGTTGATAGAAGGATTTGACGGTTTGAACGGTTTCCTCGATCGATCGCGCGTCCCGCACCTCGATCGACTGTCGCAACTTCTCTAAAACTTCCCCGTCAATTTCGATGTCGATATAACCCGTAACTGGGGAATTCACGATCCACGCGTCCCGTCCAGTATCACTTTTTCCTAACGTGAATCCCTTCATAAAAAAGTCCCGTAAACATTCCCCGCTACCAGAATTTCTATCCTCTTTCGTCGCGTTTAAAATCACCAGGAATCGAACGTGAGGATTGGCGATTAAATTTCTCAGTAACGGGCTAATTCCCCGCGTGGCGCTGTAGAGATTGCCGATCACCGCGTATTCTTCGATTTCTAACCGTTTGGCGATCGACTGTTTCACCGTCCATCCGGTGATAATCGCGGTTTGTCCGTAGCCACAGAGTAACTGATTCGGTTTGTAGTGGGGGATATATTGGAACCGCGGGGAAGCTTGGGCGATCGACATGATTTACCGGTTCTTTTCTAGACAACCAATAATTGTAGCGTGTAGATTCTCTATTGTATCACGAGCGTCCAATTGCAAACAATTTTCTTTATACTCTTTAAAGATATTCTGAAAGTTTTCTCGAACCTTAATTAGTTTTTCTTGTTTCTCGTACACTTCACTAATGGCTCGATGTTGAATTCGCTGTAAGGAAATATCGGGGGAAATATCGAGATAAACCACCAGATCGGGAGCGGGAAAACGGTGATTTAACTGACGGACGAAGGCGAATTCTTCGGGAGTGTTGCAGTTATACGCCAGAGAGGAAAAATAGTAGCGGGTACTGATCACATGGGTTTTCTCTTGATGGATGAGTTTAAAAACGCCATCTCGATCGTTATATAAATGATAATGGCGATCGGCGGCGAATAGATAGGCCATCTGTTCATCGAATCTATCTTTATCCGCGATCGGGAGTAAATCTTTCTGCATCGCCTCCCGAATCAAACGACCGATCGCCCCATCCGTCGGTTCCGGACTAATCACCGCTCTCTCTCCCCGCGCGATAAAATATTCCTGTAAAAGTGTCGCTTGGGTAGTGGTTCCGGAACCGTCAATTCCTTCTAGAACAATGAATAAATGATCGCGCATCGAGGTAAAAAAATGATGGGTGGGATAGTCGTGAATTGCGAGGGTGTTGGGTTTCTACGGTAGTTTTTTACAGGGGATTCTCGTGACTCTCGGGGGTGTCGGGTTTCATTGCGTTCCACGAGAACCACGAGAAAATATCGCTCGATTACCCCCTCAAACTATATTGAAAACTTAATAACTTCAGCCAAAGCCGCGGGTAATCACGTTCCAACCACGATCGAGACTCTTTCAACCAACGCGGGAACCAAGAACTTAACAATAAATTTTTTACCGCGTCGAGACTGAAATCGGCATACGATCCCAACCAACGGATCAGATCGCGACTACCCGCCATTTCCCAGATCCAAAAAAGTAACGCCGGGTTTTTCCGCGCCGCTTTGATCGCTAACCGGCTAAACGTCATCCAATCGGTACGATCTTTAATAAAAGTATCCGCGACTTCCGGCGGTTCATCGGCTAACAACCCGAAAAATGTATTCAACATTGCGTTAATTCTCTCGGGGGGTAACGTTCGTCCGGTGGGAACCATCATCCCTTTAGAAAATAGCCACGTTACCGCCACATTACTCTGATAGGCGCGGACACTGGCGAGATCTTCCGCGGTTAATAAATCGTGTTTCAGCGCGGTATCCACGAGTTCCGTTAACCGTTTTAAATTCCGCACTAGAAAACCGAAACCGGTGAAAATAAGCGGCGATTGTAACGAGGCCGCGTCACCGATCGAGAGAACCCGATCGAACGCCACCACTCGATCCCGTTTTCCCGTACTGAAATGTCCCGGAATATAACCGAACGTCGGTTTTTTCCAGATTAATTCTTCCATATCACAGCGTCGGTATTCCGGCAGGATGGTAAAGAAATCCTCGTACATTTCCAACAGAGAGCCGGGATTTTCCGGGTGTACCTGATGGTAATGAAACAGGTAAAAAGTCAACTCGTCACCCTCACCGGGAAACAATTCCCAGATTAATTGTCTCCCCTTAGAAATGTCGCCGTGAGAGTTCAACACATCGCCGTAATGATTATCCCAAACCGCTCGATCGAACCCTTCCACCACCGCGCCCACCGTGGGACAAACACTATCGAAAGCGCGCGCCCCGTTCAACTGCCAGGCGATCGGCGATGCCGTTCCCATCGCGTCGATTAATAACCGTCCGCGTACCTGTCGAATTTCTCCCGAGGGTAAATGTTTTACCGTCACCGTTACCCCGTTCGCGTCGATATCCGCTCGATCGAACTCGGTTTCGTCGAGAATTTCACCCCCCCGCGCCTTGATTTTTTCCCCGCAGGATTGTAATAACTTATCGGAATTAATCGCGATATTTAACACCGTCGGGGTGTGCAGGATCTCGGCTTTTAGAGAGTCGGGAATACTGCCATCGTAGAATTTGCTGTAACCGTCAATATATTCTTTGAAGATTAACCCCTCGAACTCTTCCGCGGTAAAAAGCCCCAGATCGATCGCGTGTTGAAATTCCGATCGAGAGATATTCCACTCCCGATTCATCCGTCCGAAGGGTAATCTTTCCACCAATAACACGCGATAACCCAGTAACGCCATCGACGCGGCGTGAATCGCCCCCAACGCGCCCCCGATATAGATCAGATCGTATTCTGGGTTTTCTCCCGCGGAAGAGTTTGGGAACAGTACCGATTTCGGCTGTAACGGGTTTCTCGCGCTCTCCCGCCAGCGTTTTTCCCACCAATATAAACGCTGGAGATCGAGTTCGCCCTTGGGCATTTTCCGAAAGAAATGAACCGTTTTCGGGTAGTACGGTTCTAAAGCCTCGAAAATGGAGGTTGCAGAAAAATCGATTTCCGGTATCGTGGGATACCGCGGCGGGAAATCCTCTCTGATATCTCGATCGAGGTGTCGGGCGATTCGGTCTTCTTGCGGATGGGGGCGCTGTCCCCACCGGAAAACCTTTAAATACGTGGTTCCCTGCAAATTCCAGACAAAAATCGAGAGTTCCGTCGCTTCGCCCTCGGGTAATTTCACTCTCACCCCGCTAGACGAGGGGATTTTCTCGCCGACGGGGGGTTCCCAGTTCTCCTGTAACCAGCGACGAACGGTATCCGTGTCCGGGGTAGGAACTTCTCTGTAAAGGATCTCTCTCATTTTGTTGTTTCGCTTATCGATGTAAATACCGAATAATACGGGGTCAAAAGCCGACGAAGTACGTTAAACTACTCGATACCATAATTCTGAGAGAAATTTAAAAAAACTTTACATTTAACAAAAATACGATTATCCTCATATCCCTATGAAATATCCTATCCCGACCACGCCCGAAGAAATCGCCGCCCTCCGTCAGCGCCCGGTTGACGAGGAGATGATCGCCGCGGTGATCGCCGGAATTATTAAAATGGCCCGATCGCAGGGTCGATCGCTCGACGACCTCACCGAAGAAATCCTCCAGGAAGACCCCGTACTCGATCGAGTCCAGCGCCGTTGGTTGAGTAAACTACTCACCCGCGCCTGGGAGAATCTATCGGAGTGGGTGTGAGGGGGAGGCAGGAGTCAGGAGGCGGGAGTCAGGAGTCAGGAGGTAGGAGGCAGGAGGCGGGAGTCAGGAGTCAGGAGACAGGAGACAGGAGACAGGAGGCTTTCAAAGAGCGAGTTTTTCAGCTTTAGCTACTATCTAAAGAGAGATCTAGCTGACCGCTGACCGCTAACAGCTTTTTCCCCATCCCCCCTATCTCCCCATCCACCCATCTCCCTACCTCCCCATCTCCCCATCCCCCGACTCCTAAAGCCTATGGAATGGTTCACGATCGCCCTCTCTAGTTTACTCACCCTTCTCGTTCCCGCGGGCGCGATACTCGATAGCGTCCTGGCGAACTCCATCCGCGCGCGGGTGAACAAGGTAGAACAATTATCGGTACGGGTGGATAATACGCCCAGCTATCAGGCTCTACAGGGAAAGGTCGATCGGGTTCGCGTCGCCGGCCGGGGATTGTATCCCGTGGAGGGGTTCCGCGTCGAGGCGATCGATCTGGAAACCGACCCCCTGAGCGTGGATATCGGAAAATTACAACAGAAAAAAGCGAAACTAAACGAAGCGCTCCGTAAACCCGCGTCGGGAGCCTTACGCCTCGTTTTAACCGAGGAAGATATCAATAAAGCCTTACAATCCCCCGAAATTAAAGCGCGGGTTCAGGCGGTTATCGATCGGGCCGTTCCCCGACGCGAGGAGACGGGAAATCAATCCTTCCAACTGCAAAGCGCGCGGGTTGACTTCCTAGAGAATAATCGGGTAGCCACGACGATCGAGGTTCGATCGATCCGTGACGGACAAGTTAGCGAACCGATCGATCTCGCGCTCGAAGTGGGTTTGAAGGTAATCGACGGACGGAAACTAGAATTGCTCGACCCGTCGGGAACGCTGAACGGTCGCCGACTCTCGGGCCGGATTCTCCGGGGATTCGCCGACGGGATCGCCGAACGTCTCGACGCGAACGCTCTAGCCAAAGAAGGGATCTTCGCTCGTCTACTCCAATTTCAGATCGACGGTGATAAGCTACAGGTAGCCGTCTTCGCTCGATTAGACCCCCGATCGGGGAACACGAGTCAACGGTAAGGGTCTAACAACAGTGGATAGTTCAGGGGTGAATCATGCCTCCCTCCCGTTCAAATAATTCTTTTCCGCTCGGTCCGGTCATCGGTGTCGGCATCGCCCTCTTCATTACTGGCGGGGCGGCCGCGTGGTTCACGGTGAGTAAATTGGCCTCGCGACAGGCCGTAACCCCTTCCCCGTCCCCGATCGAGTCCCCGACGATCGAAGCGTCCCCCGTCATCCCGTCCCCCTCGATCGAACCGACTCCCACCGTTACCGCTTCCCCGTCCCCGGTCGCGGTCGAACCCGCCACCGAAACCCGATCGATCTACTGGCTGAAAGTGACCGACACCGGGAGCGAATTAGTCCCCCGCTCGATCGAGATCCGGAAATCGGCCGACAAGGACAAAGAATTAGAGAGTTTGTTTCAGTCCCTTCTCGCCGGCCCGATCGACGCGGGCGATACTACTACTATCCCCGCGGGGACGAAACTGTTGAGTTTAAAACAGGATAAAAAAGGCATCCGGCTCAACCTGTCGCGGGAGTTTACCGCGAACGAGGGGGCCGATTCACTGATCGGTCGTCTCGCGCAAGTCCTCTACACCGCCACCAGTCTCGATCCGAAAGCTTCCGTCTGGATTCAAGTGGAAGGACAGCCCCTCGAATTACTCGGCGAGGGCGAGGGACTAGAGGTAGCCCAACCGATGACCCGCGCGTTTTTCGAGCAAAATTATCAATTATCGGGAAATTAAGCGAAAGGAGTCAGGAGGCAGGAGGCAGGAGTCAGGAGGCAGGAGGCAGGAGGCAGGAGATTAATTATCTTTGTAATCTCCCCCATCTCCCCATCTCACTCGATCAGCCATTTATTTAACAGCCCTTCCACTTCCTCCTGCGGGCGCGGGTATTCCTCGCCAGAACGAGCCAAGCTCTGACTTACTTTTTCTAACACGTACAGATGATATTGAATATCCTCGATCGAGCAGTCCTCGGGTAATTGATTCAGGATCGACTCGATCGTTTGTTTGATAGTATTCATAAAAGGCTTGTCTAAAAATTTAGAAAAATCAGGATTAATCGAGATATTATCGAAAAAACATCTATCTAAAGAGATAAGACATATTATAGAAGATTCTCTCGAATCTGGCGAGAACCGGGTAACGAAAGAAAATCTTAAGAATAAATCGCCGAATTGTTAACATCTCGTAACGATCGAGCGAGACGACGGTTCGAGGAATTGAGAAGGACGATCCAGGTTTGCCCCGGACATTGCAGGGTTTCCGCGAGTCGCTTGACTAAACCGATGTCCGGCGCCCCGCCATTCCACTCGAACGCGCCCCGGTGACGGACGATCCCCAGAACGTAAAACGGCATCTCCGGGAAGGTTTCCACCGCTTTCCGAACGAGATAGGCGGCGCGAATTTCCGGGTGGGTGGATAATTGACGACAGAGGGCGTTTACCGTCTCGATCGAGAGATCGTGGGGTAGAAATCGATCGTTCGCCGTGACGTTCGCCCGTTCCGCGTTCGCCCGTTGTAGCGCGCCGTAGTGAATTTCCGCCCGTTCTCGATAACGGTGTACTTCGTCCATATTTCCCCGTTCGTAGAAAAAATTGGCGAGGATCTGACATCCCTCGATCACGATCGCCGGATTTTTCGCCATCGCGCTCTCTAAATACTCGATTCCCGTGACATCCCCCCGCGACAGGAGGATCTGACCGAGGAGAAAATTCGCGCCGACGTGTCCCGGATCGCGTTGCAGGAGAGAGCGCAATAACGGGAGCGCGCTTTCGTCCCCGCGGATCTGTCCCGTTAAACTCGCCCGTTCCCACGCTTCCTCGATTAAAAGGGTTCGATACGCCGATTGTCGATCGAGTTCTTCCAATCGCCGTAACACCTCCCGCGAGCGCGCGTGTTCCTCCTTCCAGCGGAACGAGATCGCGGTCTGCCAGTCCTCGTTTAACCGCTCGATCGAACTCGGTAAAAAGTCACCTAATAGGTAATCCGCGGCGTTTTCCCCCGTGGGAAAGAGAAAAGTAGGAATGGTCTCCAGATTACAGCCGATCGCCCGCAGTCGATCGCTCAGGCAGGGATGGGTATCCGCGAGATCCGTCGGCAGGGCGAGCGCCTGTTCGAGCAACTCCCGCGCCCGTTCCGGCGGGATCTCCGTCCGGAGGAAGTTTCCCAAATCGGTAAAGGGTTGACGCGGCGGGTCGGCCTCCTCGATAACCCTTTGATAGAGCGGTTTCCAGAAGTCGTTATCGGCCCGACGCGAGCGGACGTTCACCTCGATCAGCGCGGAGGTGGTGGCATCGCGGCCCGCGATAGATACGGCACAGCGATCGGCCTCGTATTCGTCCGCCCTGGCGAGAACGAAAGAATAGGCGCTAAAAAAGGGAATATACCAGGCAAAAAAACGCTCGAATAGCGCGTTCGATCCCTGTCCCCGTCCACCGGCCATCCGATCGAACAATAACGCCCAAGTTCGGCGGAGTCGATAGATCCAACCCTGAAAACGCCCGTGATTTCCCGATAAATGACCGAATTCGTGGGCGAGAACCGAGGTAAATTCGCGAACGGTTAACGATTGCAGGAGAGGAAGCCCGATTAATAGATAATTCTCCTCCCATCCGAGAAGCCCCAACCGAGGGATCTGCACGATCGCGGCGTTGTAATCCCCCGTCAGCAGGACACGATCGACAGGGGGACATCGCAGGGAAACTTTCACCCGATCGATCGCCTCGAACAATCGGGGGGTTTCCGCGCGCGATAGCTCCAATCCTTTCGGCCGGGGGAATTTCATCGTCAGCGTGTCCCAGAGCGATCGCAGGATCAGGAAAACGGGTATCGACAGAACCAGAATGAATTTCACGATCGCGGCGTTAATGACCCGACCGTAGATGATGAGAGCGATTAATAGGGCGATCGGGATCGCTAACGCCACCAGTACGAGGAGAATATAGGCGTAGCCGAGGAAAGCGAGAATAGCGACTTGAATTTTGTAGCGATTCGGTCGTTCTCGGGCGAGAATTTCCAATTTTCCGACCAGAGAGGCTAGAGCTTCGGAGTTCATATCGATCGATTATCGAGCTATCATCCTCTACTTTAACCGTCCTGATTCCTGAAACACGCGACAATTTTTGAATTCCGCGAGAGGGCTAATGAGAGCGCGTTCGTTCGCGCCATTTTTCGATTCCCTTGCGCGTGGGGGTTCCCGCGGGGGTGAACGTCCAGATGTCCCGTTTCTGTTGCGGCCCGTGGCTGAGGTGGATCGATCGCTCGCGACCGTAGTAATAGAGGGAATCGAAGGGTAAATCTCGATCGAGAATCCAATCCACTAACGCGTCGCTAGACAGATCTTTGATGTGAAAATCGCAGGAAGCGCCGAGTCTAGAGCAATAATAGCGACCTTTCGCGTCTATCTCGTTCGCTAGATGCTGATCTCTCGACGGATCGACCCGTCCGTTTTTCAAGCCGGTTTCCGGATCTTTTCGAGCGAGAAATCTCTTTAAATCCACCGAACAGAAGCCGTAGGTGAGAGTAAACCGTTCTTTTCCGAAATATTCGACGATCGGATCGAGGAGATATCGGGCGAGATCCCGCAGTGCCTCGATCGAATCGGGGTTTTTCGGGTAGGGATCGATTCGATCGGCGTTTTTCCGATAGGTATTCGAGCAGGTACAGAACTCTTCTAGAGTGAAGTATTTCCCGATCGGATCGTTTCTTTTCACGTCGATTCCCCCGCTCGATCGCTCTCCTACATCAGACCTCTCGCTCGATTCGTTCTGGAGAGTCTAAAAGTTCCTAAATATATTATTATAACAGATAAATTAGGTTTTTATGATGCTTTTTAACTACTTTACTCTCGATCATTTCTCCTCTCTCCCGCCTCCCACCTCTCGAATCTTGTTTCGACGAGAGATTCGGATTTTTAGCGGAGGTCTAATTGACCTCTCGCACAATTCGTTTTTGACAGTTTAAAAAAACTTAAAAACAGGTTTTTTTACGAGATAAATAGGTATTCTTGGTGATTCTTATCTATAAAATTCTTTATTCTTCCTCCTGACTCCCGACTCCTGACTCCTGACTCCTGACTCCTGACTCCTGACTCCTGACTCC
>NZ_JBAFSM010000054.1:0-30713 GCF_036688125.1 Pannus brasiliensis CCIBt3594
CCCGCTTCCTCTCTACCGTCGGCAAAAGAAGAGGTCGAGTTTAAAAAGAAACCCGAACTCGGACTCGAATTAATCGACCGAAGTTTAAAGCGGAAGTATCGACCGAAAATTGTGGTAATCGATGCGGGGTATGGAAACAATACGCCGTTTCTCAAAGAGTTAGAAAAGAGAAACTTAAAGTATTTAGGAGGATTGGCGAAAAATCGGCAAGTGATCCGAGAGAACGAATCGGGAATCGAGGAAGAAATGAATCTCGAAAAATTAGCGAAAAGCTTGACACAGGAGAGTTTCACCCCGGTATCCCTCTCGGTTGACAAACCGAAAACCCTGTATGTGTACGTGTTTTCCGCTCGGGTAGCCGATGGAGAAGGAGAGAGAACTTTCGCCATCGTCATGAACGCGAGTTCCGCAGAAGAAGCGACGGACATCGATTATTTTATCACGAATGTCCAAGCGGAAAAAGTAACCCCGCAATGGGTAGTCGAAACGTATTTCCAAAGAAATTGGGTAGAAGTTTTCTACCGAGAGGCCAAAGGATGGCTAGGACTACGAGAATATCAAGTTCGTGATCGAGAAAGTCTTCTTCGCCATTTTATCCTGGTATTTTGTGCCTATACTTTTATTCTCTGGCATCGTTTAACCGGGGGGTTACAAAAACAATGGGCGAATAAACCTCTGAAGACGTTTACTGATGCTTTGGAAGCCTTTCGTACAGCGATGTCTTTTCGTTTCTTCACCTGGCTAACACAGAACACTAAGGTCTTCGCCTCTCACAAAGCGGCTTTGGGCTACATTTGAGCTTGAAATCTGTTTAAGTCCCAGATGTACGGGCGCGCGGGTCTGGAATTACTGAGTAAACGCTTCATTCTAGCCTGAGCGACCGCGTCGGATAATTATCGGCTTGAATAGTTGTCCCCGGATCACCAAAAGCTAGGAAGAACCCTTTTCTGTCGTTCGAGTGATACCAATTTTGAAAAAAGGAACTAGAGTCGGGAGTATCGGATATTGTAGGGGCGAGGTCTCCAAGAGCCGGTCCGTACCCACTCTTCACGGAGTTGGTATTAGGCGCTCGCGTGCCATCAATACCCTGGTAGATATCCGCAAGTATCTTCGGATTTTACAGAGGTGAACGAGCGTGAATTCTCCCTTTCTTCTCTACCCGATTCTGACCTCGATTTCTTTGGCGAGCGCGTTAAGTTTACACCTGATTCCCCGTCTGGGAGACGCGGGACGGGAATGGAGCGATCGCCTCGGCCGCGCTCCCGCTATCGATTGGGTTCTCGCCTATTTCACGCTCTTACCGCCGGTCATCGCCTTCGCGCTCGATCGATGGTCGGGAGTCGCCATCGCGCTGGCCGCCCAAATCAGCGCGCTATGGGGTTGGATTTGGTTCCATGAATTCATCCATCGCCAACGCGATCCCGGCAAAATTCATCGAACCACGGGGTGTTTAGTCGGCGCTTGGCGCAATCATCTCGCGGCGTGGATCACGGCGATTGTTATCCCGGTTTTCTGGTTCATCCGTCTTGCGGAAATTTTCGTCTATCCTTCCCTCACTTGGTTACTCGGATTTCCGAAATATACCGCGGGGGATTGGGTGAATGTATCGCGTCAGAAATTCGACGGCTTGATCGGCTACGATTTAATCTGGTGTCTCTACTGCGATTGGATGACCGGCGTATGGTCGCTCGGTTCGGAAATGCTCCGAAATGTCGAATCTTTCTGGTGTCCGATCCGTTTCTATCCGGATAAGAAATGTGCCAACTGTCAGATCGACTTTCCCGATATCGCGGGGGGATGGGTTCCGGCGAACGGGACGATAGAGGACGTGGAAAAAGTCTTGCTCCAAAAGTATAGTTCCGATGGCGATCGCTCTTGGTTCGGTCATCCCGATCGCCCCGAAAATCGAGAGATTCCCGCCGAAACAACGGGCAACGGTCACGGATCGGACGTGATTTCAGACTCCCCCCGCGAAGGATCGATCGAGCTAAAATAGGTAACGTCTAAATCTCAACGTGATTGTACAAGTTTTCGCTCTCTCCACTCCTCGCGTTTTCTTTTTTCATGCCGAATTTAATTCTTTTCTGGCATCGTCGGGATTTACGCCTCTCGGACAATCTCGGACTCGCCAAAGCTTGCCATACTACCCCCAAGGTCGTCGGGGTTTTCTGTCTCGATCGCGCGCTCCTCGAACGCGATGACATAGCCCCCGCGAGAGTCGCCTATCTCATCGGTTGTTTACAGGAATTAGAACGGAATTATCGGGAAAAGGGAAGTCAATTACTCGTTATCCACGGCGAGCCGGCGAAAGCGATCCCTCACTTAGCCGTTTCCCTACAGGCGAAAGCGGTCTTTTTCAATCTCGATGTCGAACCCTACGCGCGAGAACGGGATAAAGCCGTCACCGACGCGTTACGGGAACAATCGATCGACGTACAGACGTTCTGGGATCAACTGCTTCACGCGCCGGGGGAAGTCGTCACCCTCTCCAAAACTCCCTATACCGTTTACACCCCTTTCTGGAAAAATTGGAGTCAATTAGGGAAAGAATCCCCGACTTCCTTAGAATCTCTCCAAGGATTAGACGAAAGCGAAAGGGATCTGGCGAAAAAAGCCGGGGCGATCGAACTTCCTCCCCTAGAAAACCTCGGTTTTCGTTGGGACAATCCCCTGATTCTCTCGCCCGGAGAAAGTGCCGCCCTTACCAGATTAGAAGAATTTTGTCAAGATACAATTTATAACTACGAGGAAAACCGGAACTATCCCGCCATCGACGGTACATCACACCTGGGCGCGGCGTTAAAGTTCGGGGCGATCGGCATTCGGACGGTATGGGAAGCGTCGATCGAGGCTCTTGAAAACTGTCGATCGGAGGAAACACGAGCCGGTGTTATCTCGTGGCAACAAGAACTAGCTTGGCGGGAATTTTACCAACACTGTCTTTATTTTTTCCCGGAATTAGCCGACGGGCCTTATCGGAAAGAGTTTCGCGATTTTCCCTGGGAGGATAACGAGGAACATTTTCAAGCTTGGTGCGAGGGAAAAACCGGATATCCGATCGTTGACGCGGCGATGCGGCAGATGAACGAGACGGGATGGATGCACAACCGTTGTCGTATGATTGTCGCCAGTTTCCTCACCAAAGATTTAATTCTCAACTGGCAACGCGGCGAGAAATATTTTTACCGAACCCTCTACGATGGCGATCTCGCGGCCAATAATGGCGGTTGGCAGTGGAGCGCGTCGAGCGGTATGGACCCGAAACCGCTACGGATCTTCAATCCCGCCACGCAAGCGGCGAAATACGACCCCGAAGCGGAATATATCCGGCAATGGTTGCCCGAATTGGCTTCTCTCGACACGGAAGAGTTATTAAGTGGCAAAATTTCCCGCCTGGATAGACATCGTTGCGGTTATCCCGATCCGATCGTCGATCACAACCAACAGCAAAGAGAATTCAAAAAACGCTACCAACAGCAAAAACTAGGATAGTATAGACCTCTCGATCGATTCCTGTTCGATGCTGTAAAAATCTATAATTTTGCAATATAAACCGATATTTTCGCAATTTTCGAGGAATCTTTGCAAGACTCTTTCTCCTGCCTCCTGACTCCTGTCTCCTGAATCTCATGTTCTTCGATCTGACCGATTATCCCTATCCCTCGCGACGACGGGTAATTTTATCCCGTAATTACGCGGTCGCTACCAGTCAATCCCTCGCCACTCTCGCGGGGATCGAAATGTTTCTCGCGGGGGGAAACGCTATCGACGCGGCGATCGCGTCCGCCATTACCCTTACGGTAGTCGAACCGACCGCGAACGGTATCGGGGGGGACGCGCAGGCGATCGTCTGGGACGGAAACAAACTCCACGGTTTTAACGGATCGGGGAAAAGTCCGGCCAATCTTCCCCTAAAGGCTTTCGAGGGATTCGCGGAAATGCCCTCCCTCGGTTGGCTTTGCGTTACCGTCCCCGGCGCGGTGTCCCTCTGGCGAACCCTGTGGGAAAAATGGGGAAAATTGCCGTTCGATCGCCTATTCGCCCCCGCTATCCGTCACGCGAGCGAGGGATTTCCCGTCTCTCCCGTCACCGCGACCGCGTGGAAAACTGCCGAATCCGTCTATCTCCCCCTCGTTTCACCCGAATATCAACCGTTTAAATCAGTTTTCTTCCCGAAAGATCGATCGCCCTATCCCGGAGAAATCTGGGGCAGTATCGATCACGCGCGGACGTTAGAAGAAATCGCCCGATCCGGGGGAGAAAGTTTTTATACTGGCGACTTAGCCCGAAAAATTGTCGATTTCGCGTCTTTTACGGGAGGATATTTAAGCTTACAGGATTTAGCGAACCATCGAACCCTAGCCGTCGATCCGATTTCCACCCGCTACCGGGATCTGGAAATCTGGGAATTACCGCCGAATACGCAGGGAATCGCCGCTTTACTGGCGTTAAATATCCTCGAAGGGTTCGATATGGCGAGATTCGATCGAGATTCCCCGGAGAGTTTCCACCGGCAGATCGAGGCGATGAAATTAGCCTTCGCGGACGTGTACCCTCATGTGAGCGATCCGGACTTTATGGAAGTGGGGATCGATCGATTGCTCGATAAAACCTACGCCGGAAAACGCCGGGAATCGATCGGGGACAAGGCGATTCCCCTCGCCGAAACCGGTTTACCGAGGGGGGGAACCGTGTATCTGGCGACCGGCGATCGAGATCTGATGGTTTCCTTTATCCAATCGAATTACAGCGGATTCGGGAGCGGTATCCTCGTCCCGGAAACCGGGATCGCCCTCCATAACCGGGGAACCGGCTTCACTCTAGAAACCGGGCATCCCAACCGCGTCGCCCCGAATAAACGTCCGTTTCACACGATTATCCCCGCTTTCTTACGGTTTTCAGACGGCACGATCGGGCCGATGGGCGTGATGGGCGCGCCGATGCAACCACAGGGACACGTCCAAATGGCGGTGAATATGGCCGATTACCTTTTTAACCCTCAAACCGCCCTAGATGCCCCTAGATGGCGATTTTTACAGGGAAATAGCGTACTTTTAGAAAGGGGTGTAGCCCCTGAAGTGGTGCGGGGATTGCTCGATCGGGGTCACAATGTCGAGATCGCCGATGAATCCCAATTCGGCAAAGGTCAAATTATCCTACAACGCGACGGAATTTTGCTCGCCGCCTCCGAATCTAGATCCGATGGGCTGGCTTTGGGAGGGTAGATAAATATCGTTAAAAAAGTGTTGGTTCAAATTATTATTAAGATCTAAATTCGGTCGCGGTAGTTGCGAAAAAAATTTTTTTCATTTAAGATTAGAATATCTTCGAGACAAGTCCCGGCGGTAGCGAGTACGGGGATAGTTAAAGAGACTAGATTCTGGGATCAACTGCTGTCTGTAGCGAGTACGAGCTAGTTGTCCAAGCAGGCGCGATGCCGCTTAAGGGTCTAGGTAAAAATGTTAAAAGATTTTAAAAATGAAGAACACACCCACGGGTAAAAAGTTGTTGCCCGACACTCTGAGCGTGACAATTAAGTGGCTTTTGAGAGTGGCAATTAAGTTGCTACCGCTATATCTTTCGACGATTTCAGTGGATCGATCGACGATCGATTGCCTTCCGAGTCAGAGAAATTATCCGAATTTTCCAAGAGAGATTCGCGAATTTCCTGATCAGAGGTAGGGCAAGAATCGGGACGGCTTTCACGGCCGTCCCGATTTATTACTGATTCAACGCGTCTTTGAGGGCGGTACGGGCGGCGAGGTGGTTGCGGGTGGAGGTGAGGATTTCCGATTCGCGCTGGAGACGGGCGGCGGTATCCTGCATTTCTAGTAATAGCTGTTGCTCTCCGGCGACACCGTAGAGATTGCCAGCCACCCAGTAAGAGAGTTCTTTGGGAAGAGTGGGGAGGTCGTCGGGGAGATCGATTTTTTGGTCGGTTAATTTGGCGGATAGGTGTACCACGTCCCGGAGGAGTCCATCGACTTCTTTGGCGAGGGGTCGTAAATCTTCCGTCGGGGTAGTATCCTCGATCCATTCCACTAAACCGACGCGATAGGGTTTCTCGCGGGTGTATTCGAGAACGCGGAACCTCTGCTGACCGACGGTGAGGATTTTCATGCGATCGTCGGGTAGACGCTGGAAACGCACCATCTCGGCGCAACTGCCTACTTTCGCGATCTCTCCCGTGGCGGGATCGACCCGTACAACCCCGAAGCGACGATCCTCTTCCAGGATCGTGTTCATCATGATCCGATAGCGAAACTCGAAAATGTGGAGGGGCAGGGGACGACCGGGAAATAGAACGACATCGGGAAGGGGAAAGAGGGGAAGTTCTCTCACGGCGATGGACGAGGTTGCCATAGGTCTAGTCAAAGAAATCGGATCTTGTCACATTATAACCGTAGAAGAGATAGGGTAGAGGGAAAGGTAGACGGGATAGGCAAGAGAATTGTCTAAAATTGGAAAAACCTGGAAAAAATCGGTCATCGTTGTCTACATCGGGACAATCTCGCTCGCTCGGGTCGTGTTCATCCGTCGAAATCCCGGCGAAGCTCGATCGCTATCCCCCATGCCGATCGGACGAACTCGACCCCAGAAGAGGCCGGGTGACGATCTCCGGCGATCGATCCTCGTCTATTGTCACATCATCCTCGCCGACGTGAAAGAGCGCTAGATTTTCTTTGACGATCCCTTTTAAATAAGTTTCCCCGGCGGACTCGCCCCCGAGATCGATCGAACCGAAAATCTCCCCCGTCCGCGTGTCGAAATTGAACCGGAAATAATTCGCGTCGGATACTCCCCCGAACACGTTATCGTACCTCGCGATCTCTTTTCCCCGAGGATCGAGAAAAGAAATTTCTAACTTTTCAATAACCTTCGTTCGTCCCGCTCCTTCCTCGTGAATCAGCGCGGGAGCCGTTTTTTCATCGTATCGGAACGATCCCCGCGCCGTGTAACCGTTATTCCCCGACCAAGAAAACTCGATCGTCACCGCGAGCGCCGGAGCGATCGGGGTTATACCGATCGACAGCGACAGGAGAAGTACGATAGAAAATAAATATTTTTTAAATCTCATTACCCTAACCGGAAAGTCTCTCTTCCTATCGTTACGCGAAAACCGTTTTTTCGGGAAAATTTACCCCGTAGCTTCCTTTCTCTCACCCTTATCTCGCCTGTACCATGACTAACGCCGCCAATTTTCTCCGACAACGAGCGCTTTATCGAGGCTGGCATAATTATCAATCTAGCTGTCAGATCCTTCGATCGCAACTCGGTTTCAATCGGGTGGGTTCATCCCGTCCGGAAACCTGTATCGGTTGTTGTCACTATCACGGCCGGGCCTACGGTCAGAGTCAGCGGACGCGAGTTACCCTGATCTGCGGTTTCCATCCCTACGGGTGGACGGCCGGGGGCGGCTGTCCGGATTGGCAGGGGGAAGAATCCGTAACGGAAATCCCGAACCGCTCGCGCTAGACTGGCGATCGAGCGTTCCCGGTGAATTTTTATGGAAAATTGGTTGAATCTGGATACCCTCGTCAGTCTCCTACTCGGCATTAGTCTCAGCGCGGCCTGCGGTTTCCGGCTATTTTTACCGTTTCTCGTCGTCAGCGCGATGGCCATTTTCGGCCATATCGGCCTACCGAGCGATCTGTCCTGGTTGGGAAGCGATCGAGCGTTACTGATGCTCGGAATCGCCAGTATCGTCGAAATTATGGCTTATTACGTTCCGTTTATCGATAATCTTCTCGATCCGATCGCCCTGCCCCTCGCCACGGTCGCGGGAACGATGGTCACGGCCTTCACCCTACCGGAAATGAATTCTATCCTGCAATGGACGCTCGCGGCGATCGTCGGTGGCGGTTCTGCCGGACTGATCAAGGGAACCACCGGCCTCTCGCGACTCGGTTCGACGTTTCTCTCCGGCGGGTGGGCGAATTTCCTCCTATCCACCGCGGAATGGATCGGCGCGTCGTTACTGGCCTTCCTCGCGCTCACCCTGCCGATCGGCGCGGGAATCCTGGCGATCATCGTCCTAGGAGTGGCGATTTTCAAGTTCTGGCCGTGGGTGAGTCAACGCTTTTTCAAACTCGTCAATAATCGATAACGCGTTGCCCGTCCCGCGATTGTGTCACACTAGAAAGGAAATGAATTGACAGCAAGCCCTTGACTACCCATCAAATCCCCCCGATCGACTCGCGACACGACCGCGACGGGGAGGAACACCACCACTCCCACGGCGCGCCCCACGTTCACAGCGAGGCATCCCTACGGCAGATCGTGAACCGTCTCTCGCGGATCGAGGGACATATCCGCGGTATTAAAACGATGGTCGGGGAAAATCGCCCCTGTCCCGAAGTTTTAATTCAGATCGCGGCGGTACGGGGAGCGATCGATCGCGTGGCCAGACTTATCCTTGAAGAACACCTGAGCGAGTGTGTCGCCCGGGCCGCCAGAGAGGGCAATATCGCGACGGAAATCGAGGAATTGAAAGCGGCACTCGATCGGTTCCTGCCCTAGCCACTTGATTCTTCTAGAAACAGATAGAGAGCATTGAGGAGATTGAAAGCGGCGCTCGATCGCCTCGCGCCCTAGTCACCCTGTTTTTTTGTCCCGGCTCGTACTATCATTAAAGTTTGGCACTTTTGACGAGAGAACGGTTACAGGAGGTGAATTAGGTTTAATGACCCAAGTTGTTGTCGGTCAGAACGAGGCGATCGAGTCGGCGCTCCGTCGCTTTAAACGCCAGGTCGCGAAAGCGGGAATTTACGCGGATATCAAGAAGCATCAGTTCTTTGAAACACCCCAAGAAAAAAGAAAACGCAAAGCGGTCGCGCGCAGACGGCAAAGAACCCGTCGTCGCTAGATAATCGCGAGCGATCCCGAAATAGTGAATAGTTACGAAATATAGAGTCAACTATTCACTATTTTTGTAAGTATTCTTAAACTGTCCTCTCCCGCCTCCCGCCTCCCTTCCCCTGCCTCCTGTCTCCCCTCTCCTGCCATCATGGTCTCTCAACTGCGCGTTTACGTTCCCGAACACCCCCTCGTCAAGCACTGGCTGGCGATCGCCCGCGACGAGAACACCCCCACGGTACTGTTTAAAACCGCCATGACCGAACTCGGTCGCTGGTTAACCTACGAGGCGGCGCGTCACTGGCTTCCCACCCTCGACACGACGGTAAAAACCCCCCTCGCGGAATGTCCCGCCACTCTCGTCGATCCGCGGGTTCCGATCGCTATCGTGCCGATTCTCCGCGCCGGGTTAGCCCTTCTCGACGGCGCGCAAACTCTTTTACCCCTCTCCTCGATCTATCACCTCGGTTTAGCGAGAAACGAGGAAACTTTAGAAGCTAGTTGTTATTTAAATAAATTGCCCGAAAGCTTCGCCCCCGAAACGCGGGTGTTAATCCTCGAACCGATGTTAGCCACGGGCGGCTCGATCCTGTCCGCGTTGGGGGAAATTACCGCGCGGGGAGCCGATCCCTCGCTGATCCGCGTGATCTCGATCGTCGCCGCCCCTCCCGCCCTCCAGAAGTTAAGCGAGAAGTATCCGGCTTTGAACATCTATACCGCTATTATCGATGAAGGACTCAATAGCAAGGGGTACATCGTGCCGGGGTTAGGCGACGCGGGCGATCGGGCCTTCGGAACCTGAGCCGTCGATTCCCGGCTCGATCCCGATCGTTTTCTTGACAAGAATTACTTTTTTTGATATAGGCGTTTTAACCAGAAAAATCAGGGAGAAAAATAGAGTATGAGTCAACGGGAAGGGTTCACCAGCGGTTTTGTAGCGGGCGCGTTCTTGGGCGGATTGGTCGGGGGCGTTCTCGGCGCGGTTTTGGTCAATCGGGGACGGAAAGGACTGGATGAGTCGGAAAATCGACCGCTTTTAGAGGAGAATCACGGCGCGCGGTTAAATCCGGAGGAAAGCATGGAAATCGCCCGTCGCAATCTAGAGGATAAGATCGCTCGGTTGAATCTGGCGATCGATGACGTGCGGCAACAGTTAGGAACGGTGAACGAAAACGGGATCGATCGATAGAATCGAAGGATTTCCCCGTACTTCGGACATCGAAAAATCTTCGGAGGGGACAGGATATGACAGCGAGCGCGCGTCGATCGATGGAGACGCTATACGGGGAAGATTACGTTCTCTGGGCGGAAAAAACCGCGGAACAGTTGCGGCAAAAAGATTTCGCGAGTTTGGATCTCGAAAACTTAATCGAGGAAATCGAGAGTATGGGAAGAAGCGAGAGACAGGCTGTAGAGAGTCTGTTAACCCGACTCATCGAGCATTTATTAAAACTCGCCTACTGGGAATCGGAACGCGAACGGAATGCCCGTCATTGGATAGTAGAGATCGCCAGTTTTCGCGGTCAACTCCGCAAGAAAATAAAAACCCCCACTTTAGCAACTCACGCGAGGGATTCTTTCGGGGAGGCTTATTCGGATGCTAGACAAACCTTGATCGAGGCGCGAATAATCGGGGAAAACGAGATTCCGGTAGAACCTCCATTCTCGCTCGAACAGACACTAGACGGGAAATGGTTCCCGATACCCGTCGATCGATTCCGCGAAAATCGGGAGTAACGGCGATCGATTCTCCCTAAAGCAAGGCTTCCATGTCCGCGAGGGAGAGATCCCGTTGAATATAGCGGGGATTGGCGGGATCGTGGGGACTCAGAACCCGATCGATCCGGAGAATATTCGCCCCATCGGGGATCACGGGAATATCGGGGTCGGGGTCGGTCGGACGGGTGAGGGAACTAGAGAAGCCTTTAAAAACGACCACCTCATCCTCTTCGCCGTCGAGATCGATCGTCACCAGTAAAACCTCTTTCGGATTCCGCAGGGTATATTGTTCGAGTCGTTTCGCGATGGTCATTAGACCTCCTGCAAAAGTGAGAATTGCCAGTAGAATTTGACTTAAAATTACGATTTTAAGAATATTTGGAGAAAAGCCCCCGTTTTGAGATTGTTAATAACTCTTTACTTCTCCTTTCTCTTCCTGACTCCTGACTCCTGCCCCAATAAGAGATTGGTGATTTTCGCGAGAGGTCTATTGTTGCAGGGCCGAGCGACCTTGTTTGCCGAGACGGATAAAGAGGAAATAGGCGAGATAGAGAACGTAAAACGCCAGACCGACCAACCCGAAAAAGCCTAAAACATTGCTAGTAGCCTCGGTATGGAAAATCTGGCGGAATTGCCACGGAGCTTCTTGCCATACCTGACAGTAACCGGTATTTAATAACTCTCCCTGTATGGCGCAGGAAAGGAAGGGAAGGGTGGCGATCGCCCCGAGGGGACAGTACACCGTCATCGCCCAACGCCAGGCGGTCGTTAGGAACTTAAAGGGACTCGGCGGTAAATCGCGGATCTCGTCGTTGAGATCGACCCAAAACCAGAGGGCGATCGGGATGAGAACTTTCACGAGAAAAACGGTCGCGAAAGCGATCGGCCAGGAGGCGATCATCAAGTACACCGTGATCAACCAGAGACTCGCTACCCGCCAATAAATAATCAATAGTCTCTGTATCGATTCAATTTTGGTAAAAAAAGACCATATAACTAAAATAAAAGGGACAATAAGGGCGAATACTAAGGCTAGTCGGTAATCCATCCAGACTAGGGGACGAAACCAAAGCTCGGTCATAATTTCAGGGAAAATAAATACGATTAACAGAGAGCGCGGGAGTTAGGAGTCGTAGGGGAGGGTTTAGCCGACCGATCGGTGAGAAACGCGATCTTAACAATAAAACCCGCCCGTACAGGAGTCAGGAGATCCTCCACTTGTTCAAAGTTATCATTAATTGGCTACCGGCCTTGGCGTGGCCCGTACCGAAAAGCTAACGGGGGGAGGTTATCGGCTTTTTTCCCCGATAAAAACGGGGGGCGATCCGGCCTGATAACCGGATCGCCCTCGGAAAACGGATTTAGAGCGAGAGACAGTGAACGGGAATCGTCGATCGATTAGTCTTCGTAGACGCGGCACTCGGCGGCATCGGGATTCGCGTCACAGTATTCTTGGAAGTAGGTTTTTTGGGGATGATCTTGACGTTGGTGAGCGGCTTCGGCCTGTAGTTCTTCCACCGCGTCCCAAGCGGCGGCGCATTCCCCAGAGGTTGCCCCTTCGGTGTTACAAACGGTTCTCGCGTTGGCGAGTTCTTCTTGAATTTTGTCTTGGATATTACTCATGATTCCTCTGGAATGATCTATCTGGTTACACGGTAAAGATTATACCGTCGCGTCCCGAAACTATGGGGACGGGTTTCGATCGATCGATCGCCGGTCCCGAGTTCTACCTCGATTTTAGCGTGACCTCGCCGGGATTTCACGGGAGGGTTCCCGGACAAAGGCCCCCGAAGAGTGGGGAGATGGGGAAATTTTTCGCCTTAAAGGGGAAGGGGAAAAGGGAAAAAAGTTTTCTTAATCCTTTCCCCTTTCCCCTCCCTCACCCCCCTCGCCTCCCACCTCTTGCCTCTTCCTATCGCCCCGAAAGTCAAGAATTCAGGATTTCCCGAGAGGCGGGCAATACCGGCTATTTCTCGGGGAAATCTATTTTTCCTATCGTCTACCGGGTTCCGACTACCGACTTTCGCCGTTGATCCCGCCGAAAGATTTTGGATTCGCGCGAGAAATCCGGGAATTTCGCCCGCGTACTTGGTTAGACTGATCATCATAGAGATAAAATGATCAACTTCTACCCTAGATCACATTCGGGTTCAGGCAGTATGAGCGATCGCATCCAGTGGATCAACGCGTTATCGACCCGTCCCTCTCTAGAGGCGGCGGTATCGGAAGTCGTCGAGAAAATCAAGCGCGATTTAGAGGGGCCGGCCGATCTCGGGATGGTTTTTATCTCCTCGGCCTACGCGAGCGATTACCCGCGTCTGGTCCCGTTACTCCTGGATAAGCTATCCCTGCCCGTTTTAATCGGTTGTGGTGGCGCGGGGATCGTCGGTACGGGGGGAGAAGGGCGCTCGCGAGAGATCGAGGGAAATCCGGCGCTCAGTCTGACGGTGGCTCGTCTGCCGAACGTGGAAATCCGACCTTTATATCTGGAAGCGAACGATTATCCCGATCTCGACAGTTCCCCCGATCGATGGACGGAGTTAATCGGGGTCGCGCCGGAGAAAAATCCCCACTTTATCCTGCTGGCCGATCCCTTTTCCTCGCGAATTACCGATCTGCTGGAGGGGTTGGATTTCGCCTACGCGGGTTCGGTGAAGATCGGCGGACTGGTCAGCGGGGGAATGCTGGAACAACAGGGGGGATTATTCTTTCACGACGAGAACCGGCGACGGAATACCGCGCTGTACCGTCAGGGAGTGGTCGGGGTCGCGTTATCGGGGGATATCGTGGTGGAAACGATCGTCGCGCAGGGATGCCGACCGATCGGCCAGACCTATCAGATCACCGAGGGCGAGCGGAATATTATCTTGGAAATGAGCGCGACGGATAAGGATAGTTCGCCGAATCCCCCGTTAAATCTCCTGCGGGATTTAATCCAAACCCTGAGCGATAAGGATCGCGAACTGGCCCAGCACTCGCTTTTTATCGGGATCGCCCGCGACGAGTTTAAAATGCAGTTGCGATCGGGCGATTTCCTGATCCGGAACGTTCTCGGAGTCGATCCGCGCCACGGGGCGATCGCTATCGGCGATCGGGTGCGTCCGGGACAGCGGGTACAGTTCCATCTGCGGGACGCGGATACCTCGGCACTGGATCTAGAACTGCTGTTGGAATCGTATCGATCGGAACGCGAGGACGTGTCGGCGATCGCGGGCGCGTTGATGTTTTCCTGTCTCGGCCGCGGGGAAACGCTCTACGAGAAACCGGATTTCGATTCCGGTCTTTTCCAGCGTTATCTCGGCGCGATCCCGCTCTCGGGTTTCTTCTGCAACGGCGAGATCGGCCCGGTGGGGGGTAGAACGTTCCTACACGGCTACACGTCCGCTTTCGCGCTCTTCCGTCCGGGGAGAGGACGGAACGCGTAGAGAGGAAAAGGATCGCGGGGGGAAATCGGGATCGATCGCCTCCCTCCAAAGATTGAATTCATCTAAAGATTTTTTCGATCGCGGGAAAAATCGCCTTTACTGGTGGATATCGCCTTCCGTTCACACGCTAACGATATTCGGAGAGCTTTTTTTCTCGATAATTTCCCCCGCGATCGAATTCCCCATGCTTATCTCGAAACTTTCCGCTATCTCTCTCGGCCTAGCACTCGTTACCGTCCCGGTTAGCGCTACGGCCGCCACTTTCAGCGCCCTTTTCGCGTTCGGGGACAGTTTGACCGATAGCGGTAACGCGGCCATCGCTACCCTTCCCGCTTATCAACAGGTTCCCTTCGGGGGATTAATTCCCTCGCTCCCCTACCAGAGCGGTCGTCTGACCAACGGGCCGACCTGGGTGGAAACCCTCGCGAACCGTCTCGGCGTTTCCGCGTCGCCGTATCTAGGAGGGGGAACGAATTTCGCCTTCGGGGGAGCGAGAACCGGCCCGATCGGCACCACCCCGCCGACTCCCCCGAGCTTACTCGACCAATTCGCCTTCTTTACAACGAATACGGGGGGAATCGCCCCGTCGAACGCGCTATACGTGATCTGGGGGGGAGTAATAACGCTCGCGACGCGGCCATCCAAAAACTCGCGGGGAATGATGCGGTGGCGACCACTACTCTAACTCAAACCGTTAGCGATCTCGTCACGATTATCGGCGGTCTGAAAAGCGCGGGAGCCGTTCGGATCGTGGTTCCCAATCTCCCGGATTTAGGGCTGACCCCGGTGGTGACACGGGGCGCGCCGGGGTTAAGCGTCTCGGCCACGGCGGTTAGCGTGGAGTTTAACGCTCTTTTACGGGGGGCTTTAACCGGTTTTCGCGACGATCCGACGATCGATCTGATCGAGATCGATACCTTCGGTTATTTTGCCTCGATCGCCGCCTCCCCGAGCTTAACGAACGTGACCGATCCCTGCGTCGATATCGCGACGGTTTGCGCGAATCCGGACGAATATTTCTTCTACGATGGACTTCATCCCACCGCGGCCGTTCACCGACAGTTCGGCGAGTTCGTTAGCTCTCAAGTGGTTCCCGAACCGAGCGGTGTTCTCGGGATATTTTTCGTCACGGGAATCGGCGCGTTAGTCACGAAACGGAAATTAGCGCGCCCGGCCGATCGATCGTCCCGAAAGGGCGCGGGGTAACTGCGGAAACGCCGATCTCTAACAGTCCCCTGCTATAGAATAGGATCTGGCGATCTCGCTCTCACGAATACCCGTTAATCGCATGACGACTTCTCGCAATCGCTATTTACGCGCCCTTCTAGGCTCTGTCAGTGTTTTTCTACTGTTTTTAAGTTTTTGGTGGGTTTCGCCCCCGTCAGCCCACGCGAAGCCGCCCTCCGGCGACGTTTCCTCGATCGCCCCCTATCTAGACCGATTCAAGCAACAGATCACCGAATTCCGTCTCGATAACGGGATGAAATTTATCGTCCTGCAAAACCGCGAGGCACCGGTGGTTTCCTTCGTCACCTACGCGGACGTGGGGGGCGCGAACGAACCCGACGGGAAAACCGGGGTGGCCCACTTTCTCGAACATTTAGCCTTTAAAGGCACGAAAACGATCGGCACGACCGATTATACCGCCGAGAAAAAAGCGCTCGATCGACTCGACGAGATCGATCGACAACTGCAAGCGGCTAAAAAAGCCGGGAAAACCGAGGAAGTACAACGTTTAACCGCTCAATTCCAGCAAGCTAAAGCCGAAGCCGATCGATTCGTCAAACGCAACGAATACGGTCAGATCGTCGAAACTCAGGGAGGTGTCGGCCTCAACGCGACCACCTCCACCGACGCGACCAACTATTTCTACAGTTTCCCCTCGAACAAGCTGGAACTGTGGATGTCCCTGGAGTCGGAACGTTTTCTCGAACCGGTTTTCCGCGAATTCTACAAGGAAAGGGACGTTATTCTCGAAGAACGGCGAATGAGAACCGAGAATAGCCCGATGGGGCAGTTGATCGAAGCCTTTCTCGATAAAGCCTATACCACCCATCCCTACAAACGCCCGGTAATCGGCTACGATCGCGACATCCGCAACCTCGAACCCGATGACGTTCAACGCTTTTTCGATACCTATTACACCCCGAATAATCTCACCCTGGCGATCGCCGGGGATGTCGATCCCGCGGAGGTAAAACGACTGGCCCAAATCTATTTCGGGCGTTTTCCCGCGCGGCCGAAACCGCCGGAAGTCACCGTCGTCGAACCTCCCCAACGGGAAACCCAGGAAGTTACCCTAAAACTCGTCTCGCAACCCTGGTATCTGGAAGGCTATCACCGGCCGGCGCTGAGTCATCCCGATAACGCGGTTTACGAGGTCATCGCCACCCTGATGAGTGACGGCAGAACCTCGCGGCTGTATAAAGCGTTAGTGGAAGACAAACAACTCGCGTTAGCGGCGGAGGGATTTAACGGCTTTCCTGGCGATAAATACCCGAATTTGATGTTATTCTACACCGCGACCGCCCCGAATGCCAGTATTGACGAAACCGCTAAAGTTCTGCGCGCGGAACTGGAACGCCTGAAAACCGAACCCGTCTCCGAACAGGAGTTAGAACGGGTGAAAAACAATCTCCGGGCGGATTTACTGCGGGGACTCGATTCTAATATGGGAATGGCGCGGGCTTTACTAGAGTACCAGGTAAAAACGGGCGATTGGCGTAATTTATTCAAGGAATTGGACGCTTACGCCGCCGTAACACCCGAAGATATCCAACGGGTAGCCCGATCGACCTTCACCCCGGAAAACCGCACGATCGGCCGTATTCTCCCCGCTAACGCTCAGTAGGAACCGAAAATGATCCAAAAACCCTTACAATGGTCGGGCTTGATTCTCGCCACCCTCGCGTTGGCCCTGATGTTCCGTTTACCCGCCATCGCCCAAACCGCCCGACATTACACCGAATTAACCTTCCCCCCCCTGCCGGAAGTACAGGTTCCCAAGTACGAACGCTACCAACTGAAGAACGGTATGGTCGTCTATCTGATGGAAGATCGTAGCCTACCCCTGGTGAGCGGGACGGCGATGATCCGCACCGGGGGACGCTTGGAACCGGGGGAACGGACGGGACTCGCGGAGATCGCGGGGAACGTGATCCGCACCGGGGGAACGGAAACCCACCCCTCGAACGTTCTCAATCAATTATTAGAACAGCGGGCGGCGATCGTGGAAACCTCGATCGGTCTCGATAGCGGCAGTGCCAGTTTTAACGCCCTCAGCGAAGATATAAAACCGGTTTTCGCTCTTTTCGCCGATGTTCTCCGTTCTCCCGCGTTTGAACCGGCGAGGGTAGAACTGGCGAGAACCCAGCAGAAAGGCGAGATCGCCCGTCGCAATGACGATCCGGACGATATCGCGAGCCGGGAGTTTAAAAAGCTGATCTACGGCGATAATAGCCCCTACGGACGGACGATCGAGTACAATACCCTCGCCAAGATCTCCCGCGAGGATCTGATCGAGTTCTACCGTACATACGTTCGCCCCGATCGAATCATTCTCGGCATTGTCGGCGACTTTAAAACGGCCGATATGAAGGCTCTGGTCGATAAAACCTTCGGAGATTGGCAAAATCCCCCGAATTCAACCAAAATCACGACTCCCGAGGCGACCCAGAAAAATCCGAACGGGGTATTCGTGATCGATCGGCCGCAGTTAACCCAGAGTAGCGTTCTGATCGGTCATCTCGGCGGCCGTTTGGATAGTCCGGATTACCCCGCGTTGACGGTGTTAAACGAGATTTTGAGCGGTTTCGGGGGCCGGTTGTTTAACGAGGTGCGTTCCCGTCAGGGGTTGGCTTATTCCGTCTACGGGGTGTGGAGCGGCCGTTACGATTATCCGGGGTTGTTTGTCGCGGGGGGACAGACGCGCACCGACGCGACGGTTCCTTTTATTAAGGCGATCGAATCGGAGATCGAACGCGTCCGTACCGAACCGGTGACGGAAAAGGAACTGGAAGACGCGAAGAATTCGATTCTCAATTCCTTCGTGTTCAAGTTCGAGAATCCCGCGCAAACGTTATCCCGTTTGATGACTTACGAGTATTACGGCTATCCGAGCGATTTTATTTTCCGCTATCAGAAAGCGGTGAAAGAAACGTCGATCGAGGATATTCAAAGAGTGGCGAAAACCTACTTACAGCCCGATCGATTGGTGGTTCTCGTGGTGGGCAACGAGAAGGAAATTAACCCCCCTCTTTCCTCTTTAGGAGCGACGGTGAGAACCGTAAAACTCGAAGATACCCTACCGAATAGTTAGTCAGAGGAGGCGGGAGGCAGGAGTTAGGAGGCAGGAGTTAGGAGGCAGGAGGCAGGAGGCAGGAGGAGAGGGTAAAGGTGAAAGGCGCGAAAGTAATTTTTCCCCTTTTTCCCTTCCCCTTTTCCCCGAAAACTCCCTATCTCCCCATCTCCCCCATAGACTAGAGTATATTGGCGACGAGACCGAACATCATCCCGATAATCGAGACAGATAGAATATACGATAAAATTCCGTGGGTGGCGATCAATTGACGCATGGCCGTACTGGTAACGGCGGTATCGGACGTTTGATAGCAAGCCGCCATACAGAATCCTTGATAGAGAAATTCCGTCCAGTGCGGTCGCGAACAATCGGGGAAAGCGAGTCCTCCACCGTCGCGGTAATACTGGAGCGCGTACTGTTGACAATAAATTAGCTGAATTAACAACCAGACACAGATAATACCGAAAAATCCCAAGGCGAAATGAAAGGGTTCGTGTTCCGAGGAAGCCAGATATATTAATAATCCGAAACCGCCGATCGTGTAGAATAAAGATTCGAGGAAGGCGAGTTTTCGATCGGGAGATTGAAACCCCGCTAATTCCCAGGGAGTGAAACGATTTAACCGGAAGGAAATTAGCGCGATACCCGCGAGCAGAGTGGCGATAAAAGCCAGAACCACACGCGTAGTCGTCGGGAACGGAAGCGAGAATATCACGATCCCGACCAACAGTTCACAAAGTAATCGAGCTTGGATACTGATGGGTTTTCGCCCCGGTTTCTTCTGCATAGTTTTAAATTAGTAAATTATACGCGAATTTGCCGAAATTGCCGGTATTTTTATCGATCGAGCGGCTAGAGAAAAGGCGACTTCCCCGAAAGGGAAATTTCCCCCCGATCGCCTTATTTTTCGAGGATGAGCGTTACCGGCCCGTCATTCTCGATGCTCACCCGCATCATCGCCCCGAATTTCCCCGTTTCTACCCGTAAGCCGCTCTCTCGCAGTTTGGCGACGAATCGATCGTACAGTTCCCCGGCTATACTCGGACTCGCGGAATCGCTGAAGGAGGGACGGCGCCCCTTGCGACAGTCCCCGTAGAGGGTGAACTGACTGACGACGAGAATTTCCCCGCCGATTTCCGTGACGGATTTTTCCCATCGATCGCCGTTTTCCTCGCCGGGGAATAGACGTAATTCCAGACATTTGCGCGTCATCCAGTCGATTTCGGCGATCGAGTCCGAACCCGTGAACCCGACGAGGAGATTTAACCCCCGATCGATCCGGCCGACGATCTCGCCGTTCACACTGACACTAGAGGAAAGAACCCGTTGAATCACTACTCGCATCGTTAAATTTTTAACCAACCGAAAATCGTCTCGATCGATAATTTTAATCCCTCGATCGAATCTAACACCGGTAACCCTTCATTCTTCTTTTCAAATGCCCGCGGTTTTTGTCCCGCGGGAAACGCGAGGATGGTTTTCTCCGCGGGATCGATCGTCCATCCCAAGCGGGTTCCGTGGTTTAATTTCAATTCGCCAAGGAAACCGAGTCCATTCGATCGCTTCGGGAACTTTCTTGGCGAGTACCCGGTCTCTTTTCAGGCAAACAACCCTAGTGATAACGAATAATGAAGCTCAAAACTTCCCTATTGTCCATTTCTCTTACCTTATCAACGCTCACCCTTGCCTCTGTAAGCCACGCTCAGGAAGTAGGAGATCCCGTCAAGCGATTGAGTGATTTAGTCGGAGCGAGAGCGGGACAGGCAGAAAACGAATTAAAAAAACGGGGCTATCAATTTGCCAAGGCAGGGGAGGCTTCCGGAGGTGCCAGCTATACCTATTGGCGTGAAACTAGAACCAAAAAATGTATAACCATCCAAACCAAAGACGGACGTTACCAATCTTTCGTTTATGCCTTGCCTGAAAGTTGTGGTACTGTCGCTTCACACTCTACCCCGAAAAAACGCGAGACTCCCGAAAATTTGATTAGCAAGGTTCCCCCTGCTTTAAAAGATCTCGTGGGTGCGAGAGCGGGCCAAGCGGAAGATGATTTGGTTGGACGAGGCTACACCTACCGCAACACCGTTACTTTCGAGGGTGGAAAATCTGCCTATTATATAGAAAATAAAACTGGATATTGCGTGGAAGTCGGAACGGTAGACGGGCGTTTCAGTAGCATTGTTTATAACTCCAGTGACAGATGTAAAGCTTCTAACTAAACTCTAGAAGTAGCGTTGTGGATGCGAGGATTAAATCCCGTACATCGGGAAAAATGTTAACGGTAGAGGGGTAGGGTATACTCTCCTTTATCGTTATATTTTTAACCAACCGAAAATCGTCTCGATCGATAATTCTAATCCCTCGATCGACTCCAAAACGGGTAACACTTCTCCCGCTTCTTCAAATGCCCGCGGTTGTTGTCCCGCGGGAAACGCGAGGATCGTTTTCGATTTCGGATCGATCATCCAGCCCAGGCGAGTACCGTGATTTAAACAGTGAAGAATCTTTTTAATAACTTTCGTTTGATCTTGATCGGGAGAAAGAATTTCAACGATCCAATCGGGAGGAGTCACGATAACATTTTGAATCTCTCCCGTCGCGTCCACGGGGATTTTATTCCATTCGAGAACCACCACATCGGGAACGATCGATCGCCCCCCGAAAGTACAGCGTAATTCGGGAAAAGCGAGGGCGCTTCTAGCGAGTTCGGCGATCGCGTTGATCGCGGTAACTAATTTGCCTTGTACTCTGCTATGTTTTCCTTGAGGCATTTCTTTTTGGCTCACTTCCCCGTCGATGTACTCGCTGGCCGGTTCGGTTTCGGGTAGAAGTAGAAATTCTTCGAGCGTTAACTTTTTCGTTGTTGTCTCTAACATTGACAATTGTTAATCTCGTTTTAATTTTCGGTATTATATCATAAAAATTAGCGGAAACACAATAAATATTAAGACAACCGGCGAGTTGTTTAAGGGGGAATTCTTGAGGAAATATAAAAATCTCCCTCTTTCTAAAGGTAGAGTGCCACAATGGGAAAAGAGCGTAAATCGCGCGGTTCTCAACAATATTATCGACGCGATCGTATCGAGATTCACTTCAGTAAAAACAAGCTCGACATCATTAAAAATCTACCGACAATCGAGGGAGACTTTATGTTTTGTGAACAATGCGAACAGACCGCCAGCGGCAACGGTTGCCATCAGTGGGGCGCTTGCGGCAAAAGCCCGGAAGTCAACGCCGTCCAGGATTTACTCGTCTTCAGCCTGCGCGGGTTAGCCCCCGTGGTGTTGAAAGCGCGCGAACGGGGAATTTCCACCTGCGAGGCGGATATTTTCACCTGTGAATCGCTTTTCGCGACGATGACGAACGTTAACTTCGACGCGAAACGTTTTAGCGATTATATCCGCCGTTGTCTGGACATCCGGGAGGCGTTAAAAGCGCGGGTGGGAACGGAAAACTGGCCGGCGATCGCTTCCTATCAACCCGATTTTACCGGCTCTCTCGTCGAACAGGGTCAGGAAGTATCCCTCGAACTCATCAGCCAAGCGCGAGACGTGGATATTTTCTCCCTGAAATTAACCGCTATCTACGGGGTAAAAGGACTCGCTTCCTATAGCTTCCACGCTTACGAATTGGGACAGGAGGACGACACCGTTTATCGCGTCGTCGCGGAAATTTTAGCCGCGATCGATAATCCGGATCTCACCCTGAACGATTGGGTGAATCTCTGTCTGGAAGTCGGCAAAGCGAACCTGCGCGCGATGGAACTTCTCGACGCGGGACATACCGAAACCTACGGGCATCCCGTCCCCACTCCCGTCCCCCTCAACCCGCGCGTCGGCAAGGCGATTCTCGTTTCCGGCCACGATATCAAGCAACTTTCCGCCCTTTTAGCCCAAACCGCGGACACCGGTATCACCGTTTACACCCACGGCGAACTCTTGCCCGCTCACGGATACCCGCGATTGAAGGAGAAATACCCCCATCTCTACGGGCATTACGGGACGGCATGGCAGAATCAGACCAAAGAATTCCCGAAATTCCCCGGCGCGATCGTTATCACCACCAATTGCCTGATGCCCACCCACGAGAATTACGAGGGGAAACTGTTTACTCTCGGGCCCGTGGGCTATCCGGGGATCACGCGATTGGAGGAAGTGGACGGATCGATCGATTTCCGTCCGGTCATCGAAAAAGCCTTAGAATCGCCCGGATTCACCGATGAGGGAACGCCCCGTCAGGTTTCCGTCGGCTTCGCGCGGAATACGGTATTAAGCGTCGCCGATACGGTGATCGACGCGGTAAAACAGGGCAAAATCCGGCACTTTTTCCTCGTCGGTGGTTGTGACGGCGCGAAACCCGATCGCAATTACTACACCGAGTTCGTCGAAAAAGTCCCGGAAGACTGTATCGTTCTCACCCTCGCCTGCGGGAAATTCCGCTTTTTCGATAAGCAATTGGGCAGTATCGAGGGATTACCGCGGTTAATGGACGTGGGACAGTGTAACGATGCCTATAGCGCCATCCAGATCGCGCTAGGACTCGCGAATGCGTTTAACGTCAGCGTCAACGAGATCCCGTTATCGCTGATTATCTCCTGGTACGAACAGAAAGCGATCGCCGTCCTGCTCACCCTGCTGTATCTAGGGATTCACAATATCCGTCTCGGCCCCACTTTACCCGCGTTCTTCACCCCCAACGTGCTGAAATTGCTATCGGACACCTACCATCTACAAGCGATCACGACCCCGGAACAAGACCTAGCGGCTTGCCTGGGTTAATCGTTATCGGGCCGGATCTTTCCGGCCCGATTTTCGCGCGATTCTAAAACTCTTCTTAAAATTCCCGAACCGCGCCCGATCGCTGTGGCTTATGGAAAGTGGGAGACCATCCCGAAGGAGAATACCATTATGTCCGTTAAAACCTTAAAAATCGATGATGTCGATGTAGCGATCGAGGAAGGATCGAGCGTACTAGCCGCCGCCACTTCCGCCGGAATCCGCATTCCCGTCCTCTGTCATCTCGATGGCGTGTCCGAGGTGGCCGCCTGTCGCCTCTGTTTGGTCGAGATCGAGGGCATCAATAAGCTATTGCCCGCCTGCGTGACGGAAGTGGCCGAGGGAATGGTAGTGCGTACCGATACGCCGAAACTCAAAGAATATCGCCGCATGACCGTCGAATTACTCTTCGCCGAGGGAAATCACGTTTGCGCGGTTTGCGTGGCGAATGGGAACTGCGAACTGCAAGATCTCGCCGTTGAAGTGGGGATGGATCATAGCCGTTTCCCCTACCGTTTCCCGAAACGCGAGGTGGATATTTCCCATCCCTATTTCGGCATCGATCATAACCGGTGTGTCCTCTGTACCCGTTGCGTTCGCGTCTGTGACGAGATCGAGGGCGCGCACGTTTGGGACGTGGCTTTCCGGGGCGAGAAAGATAAGATTATTTCGGGAATGGATCAACCCTGGGGAGAGGTTTCGGCCTGTACTTCCTGCGGGAAATGCGTGGCCGCTTGCCCGACGGGGGCGATTTTCCGTCAGGGTTCCGCGGTTTCGGAAAAATCGGAAGATCGATCGAAATTAGAATTTCTCGTTAACGCCCGAACCCACCACGAGTGGACGCGGTAAGGTAGTGGATGAATGGCGAGATCGATCGATGGGCGCATCTAGATCCCTACACGTCGCGGTACTGTCGCGATCTAATCCGACTCTATGACGAGATCGAGGCGATGACAACGGATATAATCACGATCGCTAACACCTATCAATTCAGTGTTGAAGAGGTTACGAGAGCGAAAGATCACGCTTTCGGTAACGGGGTATCCCGCTATCAATTCATCCCCGATCTCGATATGGCGGAAGCTTGGCGTAGGATGGCGAGAGGGGAAGGAACGAGCGTTGACGAGGTGTTGTTACGTCACGAAATTCTCGAATCCGCGTTAATTCTCGATCGGGGCATCACTCAAAAAGAAGCTCACGATATCGCCCAACAACGCTATCCGTGGTCGGAATTACTAGGAGAGGCTAACCGATGAATGACGATCGATCGAGAGAGCAATTTTTGCAAGCCTTACAACTGTGTCAATCCCTCGTTAATTTCCCGCGAAAACCTTCCACCTACCCCTGTGAGGCGATCGAACTTTTTTGCGAAGTCGGTAAATCTCCAACCCGATTACTGGAATTAGTGAGCGAGTATGAAGCGGAAGTAACACAGGCCGATCGAGCGGTGGAATCCTACGCGCGCGGCATCGACAATTGGAAAGGAGAAAATTGTCCCTTTGGAATGAAAGATCATTGCGATATTCTACACTTTTTTCTAAATGTAAAAAGCAAGCGATTCACTTTTTTTAGAGGGCGAAATTTTACCCCTCAACTAATCTGTGACTTTCTGCAAGAATGGAAGGGAATCGATCTGACTTCCTTACTCGTGGAAAGCCCTTCCAGCTTACTCCCCAATTAACTCTCCCCCAGGAAAACCATGAGTAAAATTCGATTCGCCACGGTTTGGTTAGCGGGCTGTTCTGGATGCCATATGTCGTTTCTTGACCTCGACGAATGGCTATTAGAATTAGCGGAAAAAGTCGATGTGGTGTATAGTCCCGTCGGTTGCGATCTGAAAATCTATCCCGAAAATGTAGATGTTTGTCTGGTGGAAGGGGCGATCGCTAACGAGGATAATTTAGAATTAATCCATCAAGTCCGGAAAAACACGAAAACCGTCGTTTCTTTCGGCGATTGCGCCGTTACCGCTAACGTTCCCGCCATGCGGAATATGTTAGGAGGAGCGGAACCGGTTCTCAAACGGGCTTATTTAGAATTGGGCGATACCACCCCGCAACTCCCCGTCGAACCCGGTATCGTTCCCGAATTACTCGATCGAGTGGTTCCCGTTCACGAGGTGATCGAGGTCGATGTTTTTATGCCCGGATGTCCCCCCGACGCGGATAGAATTCGCGAGACATTGATCCCCCTGCTAAAAGGAGAAATGCCGGTGATGGAAGGACGGGAAATGATTAAATTCGGATAATTATCGAGAAAGTAAACGCGGTTCGATCGATCTGCCGGCGGGGATCGATCGATTTTTTTACCCGCGCGACGCGAACTCGAATTCTTTCCCGGATTGAAAACCGTTACTCTACCCTTGTTGTGGATGAGTCAAAAGAAAGGTTTATTCTCTCTTCAATTTATAGCCGGAGGGCGATTTAGTTCTGGTGGGGGATCGGTAAGGTGGTTAGTAATCGAACACGCGAATAGGAATCCCAACAATGAAAATGACGAAAATATCGAAAATTTTCGGAGCCGGATTAGCGGCGTTGACTCTAGCGAATATAATCACCACTTTACCGGCATCGGCTCAAACAAATACCGCCCCCGTCGTTCCAGCAGATCCCGCGTCCCCCGGTACCACCACGGACGGCACGGCCCGAACGGATGTTAACACGACAACCTATCGGGATAACGATTTCGATTGGGGTTGGTTAGGATTGATCGGTCTGGCGGGACTAGCGGGACTAGCGGGCAGAAAACGCGATGAAACCGTGACCTATCGCGATCCCAACCCCCGCGAGAGCAGTTACCGCGACTAGATAAGGTTTTTCCCGTTCGATCGAGATTCTATCCATCGTCCCGTTTTCCCGAAATCGTATACACCGGAGAAAAGACTTGGTTTCTGCCGAGTCTTTATTTTTTTGGAGGCAGGAAGCAGGAGGCAGGAGGCAGGAGGCAGGAGAAAAATGAAGGTTATTGACAAATAAAACTTTATATTAAAATTTATACGGAAAAACGGTAGAATTTTTCCGTTCTATCAGGATAACGGATATGGACTCGATCGAATCCCCCAACGAGACCCGATTCGCTTACCGGTCGGCGTTTCTCACCATCGCGACGATCGATCTCGATCGCTCCGTCCGCTTCTACCGCGACCTACTCCAACGGGAACCCGATTTCTATAAACCCCGCGTCTACGCCGAATTCGAGCTATCTGGCATGAAATTAGGTCTTTTTTGCCCTAAAGATACTAATAGAGAGGAATTTGGCGATTCTAGGGGCAGTGGGATGAGTATTTGTTGGGAGGTGGAGGATCTAGACGAAGCGATCGCCCATCTCGTCGCCACCGGCCGCGCGCCCACCACCGAGATCGGCCACGCCTCCCACGGCCGGGAAATCTACATCTACGATCCCGACGGCAATCGCCTGATCCTGCATCAATCGATCGCCAACACCAACCCCTTGAGATAAGCTCCCTCCGGGTGAAAGAGACTGGTGGGATGATCGGCCGGTTGCGTTAATCGGGCGAGTACCCTCACCCCGCGTCCGGATTCGATCGCCGCCGCGGTCACGGCCCCGGTAAACTGTTCTTCACCCACCACCTGCGAACAGGAAAAAGTGAAAAGAATCCCGTTGGGACGGAGTTTCTGTAGAGCTTGCCCGTTGAGTCGGCGGTAGGCCATCGTCGCCTGATGCCGCGCCTTGATACTTTTGGCGAAAGCGGGAGGATCGAGGATTATCGTGTCGTAATCTCCAGCGTAGTCGCGTAGAAAGTTAAAAACGTCGGCGGTATAGGATTTATGCTCGATCTCGCCCGGATTATTCAGGGCGATATTTTTTTCCGTCAGATCGATCGCCTCCCGCGAACTATCCACGGAATGGACGAGAGAGGCGTTCGATCGGATCGCGTACACCGAGAAACCGCCCGAATAGCAGAAAGTATTTAAAACCCGTTTCCCCTCGCAGAATTTACCCAGTAACGCCCTATTTTCCCGCTGATCGAGGAAGAACCCCGTTTTCTGTCCCTCCTCCCAATCGACGAGAAACCGATTGCCGTACTCTAAAACCTCGTCGGTGGTTTTACCGCCGAAAAGATATTGATTTTCCGATTGCCGGGCGGTTTTCGCCAGGACGGTCGCGCTTTTGTCGTACACGGCCCGTAAACGATCGCCGTAGAGGGTTTTCAGGCAGGAAACGATCGGGTCGAGACGCGCGTGAAGCCCGATCGAGTAAGCTTGAATCACCGCGGTCCCGTTGTACCAATCGACGATTAAACCCGGAATCCCGTCCCCCTCGGCGTTAATCAGGCGATAACAGTTCGTTTCGGGATTATCGATTAATCCCAGTTGTTGCCGGAGAGAGTAGGCGCGCTGGAATCGCTCTAGAAACAGTCGATCGATATCGGTGATTTTTTGAAAAGAAAAGATTTTAACGGCGATATTGTGGGGACTATAGAAACCGATCGCCAGATACTCGCCGCTATTACTATAAACCTCGACGATATCCCCCTCCTCGATCCCGTCCTCCATCCGGACGATCGCGCCGGAAAAAATCCACGGATGGAACCGCTTCACCGCGTCAATTTTTTTATCGCGCAGGAAAATCTTCGGAAAGCCGGACGGGAGAACATTTCGATCGTTCATGAGTTCGAGGGTGAGGTGTGGGATTGAACCGACTTTCATCATATCCACTTTGCCGGCAACCCGGCCGATCTTTCCCATGTCCCTATCTCCGGGCGATCGATCGCGAATTCCCTCGAAAAGCATAGTATATTTGTGCTATCGCGAGAAAAAGACGAAATAGCGAAGTCAACCGATGGTTACTTCCGTCGATCGAACACCGGCAACCGAGATCGTCTATCCCGATAGCGATGGCAAGCCGCTCGTCGATAATACCCGACAATTTCGCTGGATAACGACGATTCAATCCAATCTCGACCGGTTATTCGCCGACGATCCGGATGTTTTCGTCGCCGGGGATCTGCTCTGGTATCCCGTCGAGGGAGATAATAAAACCCGTCAGGCTCCCGATGTGATGGTCGCGTTCGGCAGGCCCAAGGGAGAGCGCGGATCGTACCAACAGTGGCAAGAAGGGGGAATCCCCCCGCGAGTCGTGTTTGAAATTCTCTCGCCGGGAAACAAGCGCGCCGAGATGGCGAAGAAGTTTCTTTTTTACGATCGCCACGGAGTAGAGGAATATTATATCTACGACCCCGATCGAAACGATCTAGAAGCTTATATTCGGGGGGAAAATCGCCTCGAACCGATCGAGAATTTTGACAACCGGATCGGTCCGGCATTGGGAATCCGTTTCCCGCGCGTGGAACCGCGATTAATTCCGTGTTACCCCGACGGACAACCCTTCACCGGATACAACGAGGAACGCGAGCGGGCCGAGGCCGAACGTCAACGGGCGGAACGATTAGTGGCGAAACCGCGGGAACTGAATATCGATCCCGATGAAGTGTGGCGATCGATCCCCTTGAGTCGATCCCTGTAATGTCGCTACAATAACGGTAGCCAGCCCTATCGCCCTCGTCGATAATTCCCCAGCGCGCCGGGAACATTCAGGGGACAGATCTCGAACCGCGATATCGACCAAAGCGATCGGCGATCGGACGTGATTTCCGTTACTCGCACCGAGAAAACGGCCGTAAGGTAGATGAACTGAAAAGTTTTTCTATAGAATCAACGGTATCGCGGAAATATAGCGTAAGTTAGCTAAATGGCGTAATCGTCGCGACAGAATAGGTACGACTATGACAGTTTGTGAATATCGTCCAGGTTTAGAAGGGGTTCCCGCCGCTCAATCGAGTATCAGCTTCGTCAATGGAGAGAAAGGAATCCTCGAATATCGGGGCATTCGGATCGAGGAACTCGCCGAGAAAAGTACCTTCCTCGAAACCTCCTATCTCCTCATCTGGGGGGAACTGCCCACCACGGAACAACTCGAAGAATTCGCGGAAGAGATCCGGTATCACCGGCGGATCAAGTACCGGATCGAGGACATGATGAAATGTTTCCCCGAAAACGGCCACCCGATGGACGCGCTCCAAACCTCGGCCGCCGCGTTGGGGTTGTACTACTCCCGCCGGGCGCTCGACGATCCCGAGTACATCCGGAAAGCCGTCGTCCGTCTGTTGGCGAAAATCCCGACGATGGTAGCCGCTTTCCAACTGATCCGCAAGGGAAATCACCCGATTCAACCCAACGATAGTTTAGACTACGCGGCCAATTTCCTCTATATGCTCACCGAACGCCGCCCGACGGAGCTCGCGGCGAAAATCTTCGATATCTGCCTCACGCTCCACGCCGAACACACGATGAACGCCTCGACATTTTCGGCGATGGTGACTTCTTCCACGTTAACCGATCCCTACGGGGTGATCGCCTCGGCGGTGGGAACCTTAGCCGGCCCCCTCCACGGTGGCGCGAACGAGGAAGTGTTACTGATGCTAGAGGAGATCGGTTCGGTGGCCAATGTCCGCCCCTACGTGGAGAAATGTATCGCCAACAAACAGAAAATCATGGGCTTCGGACATCGGGTGTATAAGGTGAAAGACCCGCGGGCGATCATTCTCCAGAACCTGGCCGAACAACTATTTACCGAGTTCGGAACGGATGAATATTATGATGTCGCCCTGGAATTAGAGCGCGTGGTCGTGGAGCATTACGGGGGGAAAGGAATTCACGCCAACGTCGATTTTTATTCGGGTTTGGTGTATCGGAAATTGGGCATTCCCACGGATTTATTCACGCCGATTTTCGCGATCTCGCGGGTGGCGGGTTGGTTGGCCCACTGGAAAGAGCAGTTAAACGCTAACCGGATTTTCCGACCGACGCAGATTTACACCGGCCTGCACGATATTCCGTATATCCCGATCGAACAACGCTCGATCAAATAACCTGAAAACTCGACCCGCTCTCGAAACGAAAGCGGGTTTTCCCGTACTTTTTTCTAATCACCGAAGAAAATATCCTCGTACAGTAGGGTGATCGGAAACTCGAACCCGATACTTTCTAACTCGATCGAATCCCCGGACCCATACGCGGTATAGAGCCATAAACGCCCCTCCCCCCGTCGGTAAATCTCGACCTCGATCCGGGTAGAGTTAATTACAACGTATTCTTCCAAGGTCGGTAACGAACGGTATTCTTTAAATTTATCACCCCGATCTCGCGAAGCGAGCGCGTTGCGAGCGAGGGCTTCCGTACCGGGGGAAAGCACTTCCACGATTAGCTTCGGATAGCGGATAGCATCGACGGCGATCCGGTCGCGCCCGCCACAACTGACCGCGAGATCCGGGTAACGATAGATCGATGGCGTGACATTCACTTTCGCGTCGGCCATATTGACGCGACAACCCCCGGCACGAACGGGGGGACGCAGGGCAACGAGCAGATTGATGGCGATATCGTTGTGCGGCAGGCTTCCCCCGGTCATCGCGAACACTTCACCACCGACGAACTCGTAACGGATCTCCTGGCGCGGTTCCCACTCCAGATACCTTTCTACGGTCATGCTCGGCGGTCGGGGAGTGGCGATCATGGTTAGAGGAGTCAGGAGTCAGGAGTCAGGAGTCAGGAGGCAGGAGGCAGGAGTCAGGAGGCAGGAGGCAGGAGGCAGGAGGCAGGAGGCAGGAGGCAGGAG
>NZ_JBAFSM010000055.1:0-29931 GCF_036688125.1 Pannus brasiliensis CCIBt3594
GGGGGGGGGGGGGGGGGGGGGGGGGGGGGGGGGGGGGGGGGGGGGGTGGGGGGGCGGTTTTTCGGGAACAAGGGGAAAAGGGAAAAGAGCTTTCTTAATCCCGATCCTTTCACCTTTACCCTTTACCCTTTCACCTCCCCCATCTCCCCCGCCCTCATCCCCTCGCTCTCGCGATTAACTGGCGACGGAGCGGATGGCGCGAACGATCTCCTCACGGGTGAAGGGTTTGGTGACGTAGACATCGATCCCCTGCTTCATTCCCCAGAGGCGATCGAGTTCTTGGTTTTTCGAGGTGCAGGCGATCACGGGAAGTTTATGGGTCTCGGGGTTTTTCTTGAGGCTACGGCACAACTCGAAACCGTTCATGTCGGGCATTACCACGTCCGTCACCACCACGTCGGGTTTCTGGGTTTCCACTTGGGTGAGCGCCTCTCTGCCATTGCTCGCGTTAATAACGGTATAGCCCGCCTCTCGAAGATAGAGACTGATCAATTCTTTTTCCGATACGGTATCTTCAACGACTAAAACGGTAACCATGAGCTTTTACTGGATAACTAGGGAGTAAATCAGATCTAGAATTCCCGTTGACGGGAAGCGAAGCGCGAAAGTGCGAAAAAACTTTAAAAAACTAGATATTTACTCACCATCTGTTCCAAGTCCGATTGACTGAACGGTTTGGTGAGGTAGTCGGTGGCTCCGGCGACCTTGGCTTTCGCCCGATCGATCATCCCCGTGTTGCCCGTGACCATGATGATCGGCGTTTCTTTGAACAGGGAATGATTGCGGATCAATCGGCAGAGACGGTAACCGTCGAGATTGGGCATACCGACATCGAGTAGGATCAATTTCGGTTCGAGACGGACGATCTCCCGTAAAGCTTTTAAGGGATCGGTGATCGTGTGGATCTCGACATCGTGGCCGCTCAGGAATTGCTTGATCGCCTTGAGCATGGCGGGACTATCATCGACGCAGACCAGATTGGTTCTGGCGACCTTTCGTGTCGGGACGCTCTCTTCCGGGGCCGAGAGGGAAGCCCGCGCGTCGGGCGAGCGGGAGAGGGTGGGCAAGCGATCGAAGGGGGATTGGGGCGCCCGTAGGCGGATCGCGCCCTTGACGATCAGGGGATGCAGATTCCGGGCGAGTACGAGCGGGTCTTGATTGAGGAGAACGGCTAATTGTCGGAAATTAAAGCCGATCAAGATTTTTTTCAGCTTATCCCGTTGTTGCTCGCGTAAGGATTGAACGATCCCCCCCTGCTCGATCAGGTAGGGGCGTTGATAGGAAGATTGGATGTGGGGGGCGAGTTTCTGCCAGCCCTGGAGTTTGGCCCGACAGTCCTGGAGGAAGCTTCGGTAGTCGAGATGGACGAGCGGAACCGGCGAGTAGGGGATAAATTCGTGCGCGATGGTGTCGAGCAATAGGTAGGATTGCAAGACCTCCCCCGCGAGATGGGCGACCAGGCTCCGGGTCTCGGTCGCGTTTAAATATTTCTGCTGGATCAGCCAGAGAATCGCCCGATAATCCGCGGTTTGCGGGGAATTCTCGTTCGGTGGGGCGTTCGCGAACAGACTTCTCGCCCGCTCGCGCACGGCACCGCTTAATTGGGAGTTCACCGCGCTCAACCCCCGTAGATGTCGCTCCAGACGCTCGAAGGGATCGATCGAGTTGGTCGCGTGGGTTAACTGTCCCTGGTGGAAGTAAAAACGCCACTCGACAGCCCGCTCGGTCACGAGAAGACACCCGCTCGCGCGGGCTTGGGCGAATCTTTCGAGGACTTCGCCCGCCCCGTTCGAGGATTCGGTGGGGGTTAGGGATGGATTCAGCATATCGAGAATCCTTACAAAATGGATTTCTTACCTAGGGTTCCCGGATCGATCGGGAAACTAACGGCTTGGAAAAACAATTTTTTCGGTGATGTTCATCACTCGACCGTCTTAAAAATTCCGTATCCGATACTACAATCAACAATCCGTTATTAAGGCTTTTTTAACATTCCTGGAGGGGTTTTCCGCTATTTCCGAAACCGCGCGGAACGCGGAATTATCGTCGGGAAGACTTTCTTTCGCGGTGTAAACATTCTTAGCGAAGTATGTATTTCCAACCGGCGGGGGAATCGAAACGCTCGCGGACTCGGGACGGCGCGGGGTAAGGAAAGCGTCTCCTTCCCCGCTCTCCCTCACGATCGGTTCGGTAAACGCACGTCGATCACGCTGGTATTGAAATTATAATTATCGCCCTCTAATTCGATCAACGTGCCGATCTTCACTTTCTGGCCGCCGATCACCGCGCCGGTCTCGGTCACTTCCGCCTGTCCGCCGAGGGTCATAATCATATCCTGGGAGTAATTTTCGGTACGGGGATCGGGAAGTACCTTGACACTTCCATCCGGTTGCGGGACGAGGACGTTACGCGAGAGGGGTTTGACGTTTTTGATATCCGCCTGGCCCGCGGGTTGATTGCGGATGACGATATTGGTTTTTTTCTCGGTGTTGAACTGTTGGATGAGCGCGTCCGGGTTAAGGACGCTCAGACCGCGCACGATCACGTCCACCTCGATCGGTTGTTTGGACACCTGGGCGATCGTGCTTTTGCCGGTCGTGCCGGGGACGACAAAAATTCCGATCATCGTTAAGAGAATGACTACGGCCGCCCCGATGTCGAGCAGGCTGAACTTACCGAATAAACGTCCTTTAGAATCTAATACTTTCATAGTTTTTCACCTAGGAGATTTTGCTTACCATCACGCGATATCGATTTTCCAGGGTAACACGACGGGCGATCGATTCCCTTTCTCGAACAACTCTTGTCTAGCGCGGGAAAGGCGATCGCTCCACTCGCTATGACCGTGGGAAAACGGTAGAAGTTGCCGGTTGGAAGAGGCGGGAGGGAGAGAGAGTTCGGACTGTTTCCAAACACGTTTCCTCTGGACAGAGGAAGCTTGTCACCCCGATCGCCATTGTCCGGCCCGATCGCTCTCACTCGGCTAGAATTTCCACGGTTCCCCGTCCGCCATCGATCCGGACTAGCTGACCGTCCTGTAACCCGTCGATCGCCCCGGAAACATCCATTACCGCGGGAATCCCGTACTCTCGGGCCACGATCGCCCCGTGGGATAGTTGCCCTCCCACCTCGGAGATAATTCCCGCCGCTCGCGACAGTAAGGGCGACCACCCGGAATCGGTGTAGGGGACGACGAGAATCGTTCCCGGCCGGAGATCGATCGCCTGTAGGGTTCGGAGAATTTTCACCCGTCCCTCGATCTGTCCCGCGCTCGCGCCGATGCCCTGTAAGCGTCGTTTCGCGGTTCGATCGGACGCGAGAAATTCCCGGTCCGGCGGTTGTCCGTAGACGATATAGGGAAGATTCGTTAACGCGAGATCGGTTTGAAATCGCTGACGGTGCGGGGAGATTATTCGGTCGATTTTGTCAAGGGATTTTCGATCGATAAATTGTTTAATTTTCTCGTATTCTAAAAAGAAAATATCTTCCTTATCCTTCAATATATTTTCTTGTAGCCAGAGATTTTCTAGAGCGAGAAAATGCCAGCGTAAATGCGCTAATAGACGGGAATAAATTTCGGTGACTTTGTTTTTTAAGTCGAGTCGTTTTTGAACCGATCGATTGGATTTTCCCTTTTTGGGAGGAACCTTCGCGGGAGGCTCTACATAATGTTGTAGGAGAGTTTCGGGATGTTCTCGCCAGCGGGGGATCGAAATATCGGTTCCCACCTCGCTTAAATAGCCGTAGCGATCGAGCCATTCCCGGAAAGCGGGAGAATCGGCATTAGAATTTTTTAGAATAGGGGAGAGCGCGTGTAGGGATTCCACCTCGGGAGCGCGGGAGTTATCTAGAGCCTCGAAAGGAACTTGAAAAATTCCCCGACGGGCGGCGAAACTTAACGGGGCGAGAATACTATAGTATGTCGCTTTTTTTAACACGGTTAAGATTTCCTCGATCCCGGTTAATAATTCTCGTTCGGATAAATTTTCCAGCGGTGTCGCCGTGATTTTATCGAGCGCGGGGAGAAAATAGCGATCGAGATCTCTTTGAAAATCCTTTTCTAAGCGAAACTCCCGTTGTAAGAGTCGGAATAATCCCGGTATATTTTTTAGCGTGGATAGTAACGGTGGTTTCGTGAATTTCGCGCCCCGCGTGAGGAATTCGAGACTTTCCGGGGGTAATCCCATCCGGCGGAAAATTGTCCCGAGAAGAGTGGCGTTAAAATAGGCGCGGCCGTAGTGTAACGTTGCCGTTTCCGTGAAGTCGAGATCCGTCGCCCGATCGCCCAGGACGATCGTGAAAATTTCCCCCCAAACCCCGCAGGTTAACGGACGATTGATCGACCAAGCCAGAGGACGGATCACGCCGGGAATCACTTCCGCCGCGATCTTCCTTGTCCAGATCGGTTGTAAATTGGTGATCGGGCGCGCCTGTAATATCCAGAGTTTTTCGCCGTCGTGCGTCCATTCCATATCCTGCGGGATACCGTGATAAAGACTCTCGATCGCCCGACACGAACGCGCCACCTGTTGAATAATATCTAAAGGGATTTCTCCCGCGCCGGTTATTCGATCTTCTTCGAGATTCACCCGATAACTTTCCGGGGTAAAACGTCCGGATACTACTTTCGTCGCGTCGCCGGGTAACGCCTCGATAACTACATCGGGACTGGTAGAATTAACGGGATCGCGACTGAAAGCCACCCCCGAAAACGCGCCCCGGATCTGTTTCTGGATTAAAACGGAGATGGAGGTGTTTTCCTGTCCCCGATCGAGTCGGTACTGTACCGCGGTCGGGCTATTATAGGAAGTCTGACAGGTCAGAATCGCCGATTCTAGGGCTTGAGAATCGGTAATATCGAGGATCGTCGTGTATTGTCCCGCCGCGGACGCGGTTTCGCTGTCCTCGCCGATCGCGGACGATCGCGCGACGAGGGGATTATTCGGGGACGGACGGAGGAAGTCGATCAACGGTTTGGAATCGTCTCCCGCGGGAAGAATCCAACCGTCGGGAACACAATAGCCCGATCGCTTGAGATAGGATAAGGTAGCCGCTTTCTGACCGACCTTGAGCGGATCGAGGGTATTATCGAGGGATAGGAGCGCTCGATCGCCCCGAAAAAAACGAAACATTTTACGCGACTCCGGATTCACGTTTTCTTCCGATAAGTCTAGATCGTCGGCGACGCGCGCGGAGATACCCCCCAGGAGAGACGCGAGGGCGATCGCCACGAGGATATAACCGGAATCGTTAGCGTGACGTAGGGCGAGGATCAGGGCGAGGAGAAATAATCCCACGAAGCGGCCGGTAGTTTTTTCCCGAAAAATGGTGAAACTCACACCACCGATGAGACAGGAGAGGAAAACGGCGATCGGATCGTGTACCAATAATCCCCATAGTACATTGGTCGTTCCCGCGCCTTTGCCGATCCAGTAGCGCCCCATCACCAGCGCGATCAACGCCAGTAATTCCCACGCCGATCCCGCGGGGAAAAATAACCGAGTCAATAATACGGCGAGGATTCCCTTACTCGCTTCCGAAATGACGGCTAAAATGCCGACCAACCGCCCGCCATGATAGAAAGCGGCGGAAACTCCCACATTTCCCGTTCCCACGCGCGAGAGTCGTCTTCCCGTCAACGCGAGAGAGATCCAATCGATCGCGGGCAATCCACCGAGTAAGGGACAGAGGAGAAATACTACTAGCGCGCCCCAGATTTCGCTCATCTTGTCTCCCGGATTGTCTAGATACCTGCAAATCTATTTATCAACAACCGATTTTTTTCCCTGTCATCGATAAATATCCCGTCGATGTCCTAAATCGATAATCACGACTTTTTTCTCTCGATCGTCGATCGTGTAGACAACTCTATAAACTCCTATCCGAATACGCCATCCCTCTCTATCCCGTTAATTTTAAACATCCTGAAGGCCTAGGATTTTCCGCTAGTTCTCGGATAGCCTCGCGAACTTTCCAGTAATCTTCCTTGGGTAAAGTCGCTAAAGCTTTAATAGCACTTTTTTTGATCGTAATATCGTAAGTCATGAGTGACTATTTTCGATTTCGGCGATCGCCACTTCAAAAGGCAGTTCTTCGTCCTCGGATAAAATGGCATTATCGTAGGCTTTAATCGCGTCTAGCTCCTCTAATTTTTCTAAAATTTTTTGATATTCTTCTATATCCAAAAGAACGGCGATCCGATTGCCTCGCTCATCGGTGACATACTTTTCTTTTAACTCCATTAGAGAATTCCCTCTCGGATCGATTTCTGTCACGATTATAACCCGGCGCGATGTCGGAAGCCTTGGAAAACTGATAGCTTAGAAAGAAAACGGGAGTTAACCGATGAACGATCGATTGTACGACGTGATTCTCTACGGGGCGAGTGGATTCGTGGGACGGCAGACGGTGGCGTATTTTGCCGGAAACGCGAACTCGGTACGCTGGGCGATCGCCGGACGGGATCGACAGAAGTTAGAAAACGTCCGATCGAGCGCGGGGGTGAATGTCGATGTTTTAGTCGCCGATAGCCGGGATATAGAGGCGATCGAGGCGATGGTCGCGAAAACGCGGGTGATATTAAATACGGCCGGCCCTTTCGCACTGTACGGGAACTCGATCGTCGATGCCTGTGTCCGTTCGCGTACCCATTACGTCGATATTACCGGCGAGACCGCTTGGGTACGGGATCTGATCGATCGATACAGCGATCGAACCGAAGCGGACGGAACGAGAATCATCCCCTTTTGCGGCTTCGATTCCATCCCCTCGGACTTGGGAACCTATCTGATCGTCCGCTATCTCCGGGAACGATTCGGAGTCGATTGTCGGGGAGTGAAAGCCTATTTTCAGGCTTACGGCGGCTTTAACGGGGGAACGCTCGCTTCCGCTTTCAATATCTTCGATTCCGGACAGAGCGATCGAGTTCGCGATCCTTTCCTACTGGATAATCTGAAAGAACATCCCCCCGAAGAGAGAGAGCGACAACGCGATCCGGAATCCCCGTTTTTCGATCGAGATATCGATACTTGGGTCGCGCCCTTTTTCATGGGGGTGGTGAATACCCGCGTGGTGCGACGGAGTGCCGCGTTATTCGATCGATGGGGCGAACCCTACGGCGAGGATTTCACCTATCAAGAATATCTAAAATTCGATCCTCCTCTCGATTGGCTGTCGGCGACCGCGGCCACCGTGGGAACCGGCCTCTTTCTCGCAACATTCCAACAGCCGGCCGTCCGTCAACTATTACAGCCTTTCCTCCCGAAACCCGGTAGCGGCCCCTCGGAACAAACGATGAACGAGGGCTGGTTTCGCTGTCAACTGCTGGGATTCGCGGAAGATGGACGGGTGGTAAGGGGAGAGATTAGCGATCGAGGCGACCCCGGCAACCGCGCCACGGTCAAATTCCTCTGCGAGTCAGCCCTAGCGTTGGTTTTGAACAAGGAAGAATTGCCCGGGGGTTCGCGACGCGGCGGGATTTTAACCCCCGCGACCGGACTGGGAGACGTGTTAGCGCGACGTTTACGCGACGCGGGAATGAAAATAGAGATCGCGTAAGGGGGAATCCCGTTTCGAGAGTCGGGTACTCGGGAGAAATCGAGACTGGCATCGGGAGAAGATCGCGCTCGCTCTCTTGGTAAACTAACAGAGTATCCCACAGGAACGGCATTCTATGACCACGCACTTTATCACCGCCGAGATCGACCTACAGGAAAGCCCCCGCGAATTACAAAAAGCGATCGAGACGGAACTGGAAAAACGCGGCGAACCTTTACGCTGGGCGATTACCGAGGTCGATAGCGAGAGAGAACGGGTGAAAGTCGAAGCGATCGTGACCGAGAAAGCGTGAATCCACGTCCCTACACGGCGGTTCTCCTCATTCCCACCGGAATCGGCGCGTCCATCGGCGGTTACGCGGGCGACGCGATCCCGGTGGCGCGGGCGTTTTCGACAGTGTGCGATCGCCTGATCACCCATCCCAACGTTCTCAACGGCGCGCAACTCTACTGGCCACTTCCCAACGTCTATTATGTCGAGGGTTACGGTTTAGATCGTTTCGCTAAAGGGGATTGGGGGCTAGAAAGCGTCCATCAAAATCGTATCGGGTTACTGTTCGATCGAGCGATCGAACCCGAACTTCTCCAACGCCACCTACAGGCCGCCGACGCGACCCGCGCGACACTGGGATTATCCCTCACCGATTACGTTGTCACCGACGCGCCGTTAAACGTGGAGTTACGCCAATCCGATTCCGGCGCCAGTTGGGGAACGATCGGCAATCCCGACAGTTTACTCCGGGCCGCGGAAAAATTAATCCAGCAAGCGGGGGCGGAAGCGATCGCTATTGTCGCGCGTTTTCCCGACGATCCCGACAGTCTCGCCCTCGCCCACTACCGTCACGGCGCCGGAGTCGATCCCCTCGCCGGCGCGGAAGCGGTCATTTCTCATCTAATCGTCCGCCAATTCCGCGTTCCCGCCGCCCACGCACCCGCCCTCTCCCCCCTACCCCTCGATCCGTCCCTTTCCCCCAAAGCCGCCGCCGAAGAGATCGGCTATACTTTCCTGCCCTGCGTGTTAGTCGGGTTAAGTCGCGCCCCGCGATTCGTCACCGAACCTTCCGCCGAAAGTCTCTGGCGCGATCGCGTGGACGCGGTAATCGTTCCCGCCAACGCTTGCGGCTCTATCACGACTTTGAGTTTTTGTCAAGAAAAAACTTGGATAATTGCCGTAGAGGAAAACCGCACCCGGATGAGGGTCGATCCCGAACCCCTAGGGATCGAGGCGATTAGGGTACACTCGTATAGGGAGGCGATCGGTACGATTGTCGCCCATCGAGCGGGAATTAGCCTTGAATCGCTAAGTCCGAAACTCGCCGCTTTACACCGTTTTTCTGGAAATCCGTGACCAATTCCACCAATCCCGACCTCGATCCCCTCACCCGATCGCAAGTTCTCTCGATCATGGGAGTGACGGCGGTTATCCTACTGGTGATCGCCAAAATCTGGCAATATTTCGGTTCTATCACCATTCCCCCGCTTCAATTTACCCCGATCGCCCTATTATGGGGTTTAGCGATGGCGGGATCGATCGCCGTTACCAGCGGAATTTTATACCAGATCTGGCCGACCTACCGCCAGAGCGCCGACGCGTATTTAAAATTGGTGATCGAACCGTTAGCCTGGCCGGATTTAATCTGGATCGGTTTACTGCCGGGATTGAGCGAGGAATTATTGTTTCGCGGGGTGATTCTCCCGGCGATCGGCTTGAATCTGACCGGTTTAGTCGTATCGAGTTGTATTTTCGGAATTTTACACTTTAGCGGTTCCCAACAGTGGCCCTACGTTTTCTGGGCTACCGTCGTCGGTTTCGCCCTCGGTTACACCGTGATCCTAACGGGAAATCTGTTAATCCCGATCGTCGCGCACATCGTCACCAACCTCGTCGCCAGCGGTATCTGGAAAGCCCGACAGTCGATCGCTTAGTGTAGGGAGATTAGGGAGTGGAAAATAAAGATAGAGAAAATCTAGTTTCGGGAAAAAATCGAGAGTTTCTAGAAAATTACACCCTACTCCTCACTCTCTACACCTACTCCCTCACCTTCTGACTCCTGACTCTTTCACCCCCGTTTTAACGCTATTTAATCCCTACCCGCTAACTTATGGACGTTCAGTTTCGCGAGTTCAATCCGTTCGATGTTTGGATCTGGATCGAGTTTCCCACGATTCCCTCGCCGATGGAGCAACAGTATGTCGATGAATTATTCGATTCTTGGTTTTATTTAGGGAAATTGGGCGGTTTTAACGCCGAAAACTTACAGGTACAGGATACGGGTATCGATATTAGTTATATGGACTACGATACGGGTGTGGCCGAGGACGCGCTGATGTCGCCGATGCACAATAAAACGGATTTCGAGTATCAGGGAACCTGGGGGCGCTGTTGGTTCGACCTGGGAACCAGCGATCCGATCGCCCTCGACATTTTAATCAACGCGCTTTTCCAGTTAAATAAAGATTACGTGGCGATCGAGCGGGTGGTCGTCGGGGGAGAAAACGAGGATTGGCCGACCGGCGATCGGGGCGGCGATCGATTCAGCAATAATTAGCAATATCCCCCCGATCTTTAACGATTTTTTCTCCCCTAACTCCTAATTCAAGTTTTTTCTACCTCCTGCCTCCTGTCTCCTGTCTCCTGTCTCCTGTCTCCTGCCTCCTGCCTCCTGTCTCCTGCCTTAAGGCGCGTTTTCCCATTCGGGGGTTAGGGTTCGATAATCGTAGCGCGCGGCGTTGGGATGGCAGGTAACGCAGGTGAGGTGAGTGACGGGAGACGGGAGGGAGACGCGCGGGTGTAGGGCTTTAAACCAGGGCGATTGTTCGATGAAAAGGGGAACGGGCGCGTCCTTGCTGACGGGACGGGAAGAATAGGCGAGATAGTCCCACATCAAACGTTGATTAATGCCGATCATGTTCGGTAAACGGATACCGTAATGGGAATTCGGCTTTTCTAACAGATGTTTCCAGGTTTGCGTGGGTAAAACGCTCGCGGGAATGGGAATATGGCAGGTGGAACAGTTTTCCAGATAGGTTTGTAGACCGATCTGATAGCGACTCGGAAGAGGCTCCACTGGGGAGGATTGTGCCTCTACCGGGGGAGTGAACGCCCACGAGATCAAGATCCCTCCCAGGATACTCGCGAGGAAAATTACCGAGAAAACTCTCGATCGAACGCTACGGAAAAAAGCCATATCTCTCTCGTTTATCGTGCCGGGGAAACGCCACAGGTAGCCCGCGACCATCCCCATTCTTCCACGTTAACCGATACTTGGGAACCGGGCGCGACCTCGCCTTTCGACAGATCTACCAGTGTCACCGTCACCGCGGCGAATAACCCCCCCCGATAAATCGGCTGTCCCTTATCGTTGGTCCTTTTAAAAGTCAGGGGAGACACTTGCGGGGGTTGTCCCGAACGAGTCCAGCGAATTCGGGTAAAACGTCCATCAACGAACTCGGCTTGATACGACCAACCGTTCTGCATTCGACCGTTACAAAATAGCTGTTGCGTCGCCACGCTCGCGGGGACGTTCACGGAGAGGTTCAGGCAACTTAGCGCGAGGAAAGCGGCGATCCCGGCGGGATTTAGGTTTTTCATGGATTGTAGGCAAAGTAAAGGGTATAAGTCTAATCAGAGCGATTTTGCCGCGAAATCGAGGATCGATCTCACGGTTAAGCCGGGTTTTTCCAGATGGGGAACGTGTCCGCACTCGGGAATCCAGAGAAGGCGATTGTTCGGGAGGGCTTTTTGAAACCGGTACGCGTCTTTCGTGCCGAGAATGCGATCGTTCTCGCCCCAAATAATTAACGTTTCTTGCTGTATATTCGATAACTTTGGCAAAAAGCCACCGTATCCGCCGCTTTTTGTGAAGGAAATTAACGCCTGGCTCCAGTTCGGACAGTTCAGGTGTAACGCGGCACAAGTACAAGCGTCGGTACTGGCGAGGGTTTTGTCGAAATAGGCGGTACGGCTAATATTCTCCCGGACGCGGGGATTGGCGAGAAAATCGGTGGCGAGTCGATCGAGCGGCGGGAATAGGTATTTTCCGAGGATGGGAGGGTTAGCCAGTCCCGCGCTATCGATAAGGACGATTTTCTCGACGGCTTCGGGATAGGTTAGGGTAAAATCGAGCGCGACCGCTCCCCCCATCGACGCGCCGACTAAAATTATCGGTTTGGCGATCGAGGTTTTCCAGAAATAATAGAGGTGGGTTTTAATCGTTTCCGGGGAGACCGGCACATCGGGCGATCGATCCGTGAACCCGAACCCTAATAAATCTACCGCGAGCGTTTCCCGCTTTTCTGCCAGAAGAGGCAATAAACGACGGTATTCGAGAAGGGAACTATCGAATCCGTGAAGAAGCAGAAAAGGGGTTCCTCCCTCTCCCGCGCGGACGTGGGTGGTGAGGATCGATCGCTCCGCGAACGGGGTATCGATCGATATCTGTTGAATCTGTCGGAGGAGATTTATCGACGTTTCTTCGCTTAACTCCCCGGTCACGGTCGGTAAAAAACTCGGATAATTCACGGTTCGTCGGGAAACTTCAACAAGGATGGGGGACGAAAAAAAGAGCATCCGATCGAAGATGCCCCTTGACAAAAACGCTCGATCGTGGTATGGCTAGGAAAGTTTTCGGGAACCACTGAGACCGAGCCAACCGATCACGGCAAAGCCGATCGCCAAGAGCATCGCCTGCATAGCGATCCGGGCAAATTGCTTGAACCCGTCTAATTGAGCTTGATCCCGAGCCTTTTTCTGACGCTCCTGAAGTGTGGTGTTCAGTTGATTTTTAATCTCTTCAACTTTCTGTTTAAATTCTTTCGGATTCTTGGACAACTCTCGTAGGTTGATCAATTGCTCGCGTTGTTGACGGAGGGTTTGTAACTGTTCTACCGATAACGTTTGCCCTTGGAATTGGCCGCTCTCGATCACCTGCGTCCGTTGGGCGATCTGTTGGTTTAACTGTTGGGGATTTTGCGAGAGACTTTGAACCTGCGCGAGGTAAGATTGAATCTGCTGTTCTCCTTGACCGACTCCCTGCTCGATCTGGGTTAAGGTTTGGTTCTTAATCTGGTTAATATTATTCCAATGAACGGGAATCATTAAGATGTAGAGTATCCCGAAGACAGACGAGAGAATGAAAATCGGCAATCGTAACTCGATTTTCGATTTTTTCGGGGACGCGTCCTTCGCTATCGAGTCGATCCAATAACCGACCAATACGAGAGTAATACCGATTAGGGGAACGACCCCGCGATCGACCCAAGCGGTGACGAGCGCGAGTTGCCATTGGGAGTTCGTGAAGTTATAGGGAAACGGATCGGGGGTTAGCGGTAGAATCAACACGTCCGTGAGGAACGAGACAATGAAGATCAGACCCGATAACTTTAAGACTAGAGAGGTAAAGGTAGAGGTGTTCATCACGGTTACGGTAATAAGTCGGTAATGTTATAGAGATTCGATCCGTCAAAAAAGTTCGGTTCGGCAAGACGCTGGATACTGGTAGTTACCCGATCGATTTCGCTTCGGTGTCACCCTAACGTTAACTTTCACGCGTCCTCCCGCTACGGATGAAGGGGTGAAACGTCCCGTCTGTCAACGCCACGAGGCATCAACTTTAAGAATATTAGCGCCATAGGGGATCGGTAAACTTACTGAATCGGAAAGGATAAAGTTTTCCGGAGGTATCGGTGCCGATCGAGACGCGTGACCTACACTAAAAACATCCCCCCCTCGGAGATGGTACGAACCCATGAAGAAACTGGTGGAAATTTTGCCGGATAAACAAGCCCTGATCGATCGCTCCCTGGCTCTCGTCTTGGAGAAGATCGACAACGCTCTCGCCGAGAGGGAATTCTGCACGATCGCCCTATCGGGAGGCAGTACCCCGAAACCGCTCTACGAGGCGCTCGCCGAACAGCCCCTCCCCTGGGAAAAAATTCACGTTTTCTGGGGCGACGAACGCTATGTCAGCCCGGATCATCCCGATAGCAACCAACGGATGGCCCGGTTAGCCTGGCTCGATCGGGTGCCGCTCCCCCCCGAAAATATCCACCCGGCCCCCACCGATAGCCAAGATCCCGCCCTCGACGCGAGCCGGTACGAGGAGGAGATCCGCCAATGGTTCGGCGTTCCCGCTCATTCTCTCCCCGTTTTCGATATCGTTTTACTGGGGATGGGCGATGACGGGCACACGGCCTCGCTTTTCCCGCGCACCGAGGCCCTCACCGTGAGCGATCGCTGTATTACCGTCGGCGATAAAGACGGTCAACCCCGGATCACCTTCACCGCGCCCTTGATCGATCGCTCCCGTGCCGTGATTTTCGTCGTCGCCGGGGAAAGTAAACGCCCCGCGCTCCGCCAGGTTTTCGCCCCTTCCGCCGATCCGATGGAATATCCCTCCCGCCTCATCCAGCCCGAAGGCGAACTCTGGTGGTTGCTCGATCGGGCCGCCGGGGAAGAATTACAACCGGCCAGAATTTAAGGAATCGGGCGATGGGGAGGAGTTTTTGGGGAAAAGGGGGAAGGGAAAAAGGGAAAAGGCTATTTTTAATCCTTTCACCTATTCTCCTGCCTCCTGCCTCCTGACTCCCGATCCCTACCTTTTGCCTACTAACACGAAATAACCATGATCGTCTGTCCCAACTGCGAACACGTTAATCCCGACGAGGCCACGCAATGCGAGGCTTGTTACACTCCCCTGCCTAGGATGTCCGTCTGCCCGAACTGTGGCGCGACCGTTCAGACCGACGCGACATTCTGCGGTCAGTGCGGTTATAGCTTACAGGGCGCGGTTCCTTCGGCGGTAGAATCGGAACCGGAACTGGAACCGATACCGAGCGCGGTTTCTAGCCCTCCTCCCGCGCCCGCCGCCCCTCCTCCCGTACCGGCCGCACCCGTCGCTACTCCCCCCGCGGCCACGACCCTGCAAGTGGAAACCCCTAGTTTCCTGCACGTCCAGACCGATCGAAACCTCGAACTACCGGCCCATCTCTCGGTCATTCACATCGGCAAACCGAACGATCGAGTTCCCCCGGATATCGATGTTTCGGGTTTTCCCGATTCGGATATCGTTTCCCGCGTTCACGCCGATATCCGTGCCGAGGGCGGCATCTATTACATCGAGGACTCGGGGAGCGCGAACGGAACCTATATCAATCACACCCCCCTTCCCCCCGGCAACCGTCACCGTCTCCGCGCGGGCGATCGAATCTCTCTCGGGAAGGGTGACAAAGTAACTTTTATCTTTCAAATTACCGGTCAGTAACGGTAATTGTGCGGCTATGCGTGCGAATTGGCGAATCGGCTCTTTATTCGGTATCCCGTTCTATATCAATTCATCGTGGTTCTTGATTCTGGCGTTTTTTACCCTACTCAACGCCACCGATGAACGGATACAGCGCGTCGCGGGCGATATTCCCTATCTAGCCTGGTCGATCGGCTTCGGGATATCCCTATTGTTATTTCTCTCGGTTTTACTGCACGAGTTGGGCCATAGTCTGACCGCCCGATCGCAGGGGATCGAGGTCAATTCCATCACCCTGTTTCTCTTCGGGGGACTGGCCTCGATCGATCGCGAGTCCCGTACCCCCAACGAGGCCCTACGCGTGGCGATCGCCGGTCCGACGGTGAGTTTCCTTCTCTTCGGCGCTCTATCGCTCACGGATCGACTGTTCAACCTAAACCCGATCGCGAGCTATATGGTCTCGTATCTAGCGGAAATTAACCTATTTCTCGGTCTATTTAACCTGATCCCCGGTTTACCCCTCGATGGCGGGCAGATCTTGAAAGCGATCGTCTGGAAGGCGACGGGCGATCGCTTTACCGGTATCCGCTGGGCCGGGGTCAGCGGTCAGGCTATCGGCTGGCTAGGCATTCTCATCGGGATCGTCCTCGTCCTACTCACCGGGGATGTTACCGGCGCGTGGTTCGGGCTGATCGGTTGGTTCGTGCTGAGAAACGCGACCGCTTACCGAAATCTGACGAATTTACAGGAAAGTCTCTTAAGTTTAACCGCGGACGGGGCGATGAAACATAATTTTCGGGTATTAAACGCCCATCAGACGATCGGCGAGTTCATCGCGGAATATATTCAAGCGAAGGACGCGGCCTCGACCGTCTATTTCGCGGCCTCCGAGGGACGGTATCGGGGATTGATTCGAGTCGGCGATGTGCAGGGAATCGATCGATCCGCTTGGGGAGAAAAACAATTACTAGAGATCGCCCGTCCCCTGACGGAGATCCCGACGGTGGGGGAAAAAACGCCCCTCGTCGATGCGGTGAGAAAATTAGAAGCGATCGAGGATCGATCGATCACCGTACTCACCCCCGCGGGCGCGGTAGCCGGGGTGATCGATCGGGGGGATATCGTCGAATATCTCGCTAAAGAACGGAAAATCGTCGTTCAAGAGGCGGATATCCGGCGCGCCAAATCCGAGGGGATTTATCCGAGTTATTTACCCCTGGACGAGATCGCCAAAGCCTTAGAGAAAAACGACCGGCCGAAAATCGGCGAACCCTCTTTGCTCTCGGGCAACCAAGGTTGATGGCGGTAATTTTGAATATCGCCGATCTTGAACTGTCCCTGTCGGTTCGTCTGCCAGAATTGTCCCGTCTCCACGTCCAGACAGGTTAACCATCCTTTCCCCCAGGCCCAGGTATCGATACAGATCGCCGAACCGAAATGGAGTGGTTTCCCGTTTTTCTGGCTCGTATGACCACAGATCACGGTTTTTCCCGAATAATGAACCACGGGGCGCGTTAATTTCTCCCAGAAAAGCTTAGAATCCGGCTGGCGCGATAGGGGCAGATCGGGATCGAGGTTCGCGTGAACGAAAATATAATTTTCCGTTTCGTAACAATCGATACAGATATTTTCGAGAAAATGCCAGTGAGATTCGGGGATATCGCGGAAGGTCGCCGATTTTTCCCGCTTCGAGTAGGATTTAAGGGTCGCTTTCCCGCCTTTATTTAACCAAGTTCGGTATTTTTCGGGGTTCTCGCGTCCCTCTAACATTAAAATCTCGTGATTTCCCTTGAGAGCGACAAGATTTCCCCGTTCGTGTAGGGAGATCATTCGATCGAGTACCCCTTTAGAATCCTTCCCCTTATTCACGTAATCGCCCAGGGTGATCAGGGTATCCCCCGATCCCGGCGCTACGATCTCTAGTAAATAATCTAGAGCCGTCGAACAACCATGAATATCACCGATCGCTAGGGTTCTGTCGCGCATTTTACCCGTTTTCCCCTGAATTTTCCGTGTGATCGATCCAATTTACTTTATTTTAACGTCGGCAATGGGAGGCGGGAGGCAGGAGTCAGGAGTCAGGAGTCAGTAGGCAGGAGGCAGGAGGCAGGAGGCAGAAAGTAATCGTTTTCTACTCCCTATCTCCCTATCTCCCCATCCCCCTATCTCCCCATCCCCCTATCTCCCCATCACCCCATTTACTCGATCGCCCCGGCGTTTTCTAATAGAGTAGCGATCGAGGTGTAATGATTCAATCGCGCCAACATCAACGCGGTTAATCCTCCCTGATTTCGATCGTTTAGGTGAATATCCGGCGATTCTAAGAGAACTTTGACCGCGCCGGTGGAACCGCGATGACTCGCCCACATTAACGCGGTCGCGCCGCCACTATCGCGCGCGTTCACGTCCGCCCCGGCCTCGACCAGATCGCGCGCGACGACATGATTATCCTGTTCGCACACTTTCATCAAGAGCGTTTTGCCGTCCGGGTAAAATTGGTTCGGATTCGCGCCGCTCGATAGCAGAATTCGGCAGATTTTCTCCGATCCTCGACCGATCGCCAGCGTTAACAGGTTTTCTTTCCCGTTCGCGTAGTTCGGATCGGCCCCGTGTTGTAATAATTCCGCTACAATCGCCTCCTGTCCCTGCACGATCGCCAGGATCGAGGGAGTATCGCCGAATTCGTTGGGTTTATCGATTTCCGCGCCGGCTTGCAGGAGATCGCGGACGATCTCGAAACGTCCCTCGATCGTGGCGAGGTGTAACGCCGTCTCTCCCGATTCGTTCGCGTGGTTCACGTTTACCCCGGCCGCCAGCAATCGCCGGACGATCTCCGCGTGGCCCTCCGCGGCCGCGATCGTTAATGCGGTTTCGCCCTCGCTCGTCGTCACTTCGGGATCGGCTCCCCCGTCGAGTAAAATATCGATCGTCGGCGCGTGTCCCTTTTCCACGGCCACGATTAGCGGCGTTTCCCCGGATTCGGTGCGGAGATTCACGTTCACCCCGCGCTCGATTAATAATTTCAAAGCGTCGAGATTGCTGGCTTCGATCGCCGCCAGGATCGCCCCGTTACCGTCGGGAATCGCGGGCGATCGATCGAGCAGGAAACGGACGATCTCGTTGTGTCCCCGCGCGATCGCCAGATTGATCGCCGTATCGCCGTCTTTATCGGTTCGATCGAGCGACGCGCCGGCCTCGACCAAGGCCCGCACTACCTCCAGATGTCCCTTGTAAGCGGCGATCATCAGCGCGGGGGTTCCATCGTGATTCACCTGATTCACTTCCGCTCCGGCCGCGAGCAGTAAACGGACGATTTCCAGTCGATCGAGCGAGGCCGCCAGCATTAAAGCCGTTAATCCCCCCGGATGTTTACGGTGATTCACGTCGGCCCCGTGTTTCAGCAGAATTCGGACGATCTCCGCGTGGCCGCCCTGACTCGCGTACATCAGCGCGCTGGTATCGTTGGGGTCGCGGGCATTTCCCGGGATTCCCTGAGCGAGCAAATCCGACACTTTGGCGAGATTTCCCCGACGCGTCGCCTGAATTAACAAGATATCCCGATTAGAAGTCATCAAAGGTAATCACGGGTAACGGTGAAGGGTAAGCGGTCGAAAATCGTCCGACGGTATCGCCGATCGACGACCACCTCTATTATCGATCCTCGCGAGCTATCGATCGGGCATTTAGGTTACGGTTCCCCATTTCCGGGCTTGCCGATCTCTCTTTTATGTTAACTTTTATTACAGATCGATCGTCGCGGGAGACAGACAAGAATGAATTACGAGATTCCGGGGGCCGTGAAAACTTGGTCGCAATTCGGCCACCCGATTTTAATGTGGGTTCTCTTAGGAGCGAGCCTGTACGCCCTATATTCGGGCTGGCAATGGCGGCGGACGAGAACCGCGGACAAGGACACGAGAAAAGAGTTAATTTCCAAGGATTTTCGCTCGAAACACTATCAGATCGGTTCTTTTATCCTCGCCTTTATGGTGCTGGGAACGATCGGCGGCATGGCCGTTACCTATATCAATAACGGGAAATTATTCGCCGGCCCCCACCTGATCGCGGGGTTAGGAATGACCGGGGCGATCGCCGTCGCGGCCGCGCTCGTTCCCGCCATGCAGAAAGGTAACGAATTCGCCCGCGTGACTCACATCGTTCTCAACGTGGTCATGCTGGCTCTGTTCGGTTGGCAAGCCGTGACGGGAATGGAAATCGTACAGCGCATCATTAGCAAGATGTAGCGGGAAGCAGGGGGCAGGAGGCAGGGGGCAGAAGATTAGTAAGATTGACGCTCTCTCTCTTCTCCCTCACCTCCCCATCTCTCCACCTCCTCACTTAACGTTCTTTCGGGATTAAATTGCGAAATCCGTCGGGGACGTAACTTTCTACGAATCGGGTTAAGTTTCGATAGTGACGCTGGTATAAAACGCCGAGATAGATAATCCCGATGCCGAGCGCGGTTAGGGCGAAGGGAAACAATAAGGAATCGGCGAACACTTGAAAGGAGAGATAGCTTAAATAGGAGAAAACCCCGATTCCGCCGAATACCATAAATACCCTGCGTTTTAAAATTACCGATAATATCATTAATCCGAGATTTGTCAAACAATAGATAAATCGATTTAAATCATTAGCCTCTCCGAGCATGGGTAGGCTACCCCAAAACATCATTAAGCCGAATAGATATAACCAAAAAGCGAAATCTCCCTGACTCCTCCGGTGACGCACATCGATCAGGTAGGCGACGATTAAACAACCGATCCCGAACCAAAACGATACCCGTACTCGATTCTCCCAGGTATACTCGTTTTCGCCGAAGAGTAAGGGGGTTAAATCCATGGACATGAACCAAACGCAGAAGGCGATCGGGGCGGTTAAAAAGGGGAAACGCACGAATTTTAACGCCACCAATCCCGCGGTAATCGTTCCCAATTCCATCAGGAACCAACTAGCTTTCACCCAACTATAAAAATCGCGATAGGTTCCGGGATCTCCCGCTTGCCAGAATCCCGCCCAACGTTGCAATCCGTAGACCGCGAGGGGAGTCATCCCGACGGCCATGGTAAATAATAATCCCCCCGGTACTTTTAGACCCTGCTGAAAATAAAGGGTTTTTCCCGTGAAAATAAAACAGATCGCGTAGAAAAGGGCGATAAAAAATAATCCCGCGCCGCCGAAACTTTCCCACGCTCGCGTCATGAACCATCCCATCGCCGAGATGACGATTAACGCGCCGAAATAATAGGCGACATTGGCGAAATTGAAACGGGGTCGATCGAGCTCCTCGCGCTCGTCCCGTTCGAGAAAAGCGTTCCACAATGCCTCGGCCTGTTCGGGACTAATTAAACCCTGTCGCGCGGCCCGATCGAAATCTTCGCGTTCCAATCTCATCGGTATATCTCCTAGTGAGGGGCGATAATTTCCATACTGCTATAGAAAATCGGGAGCGGCCGCTTTTTTATGGCACTTTCCCGATCGGCTTCAATCCCGCTTTCGGTGGACATTCACCGATTTCCTAAGCTAAACTGGTAATGAGTATGTATTAGAGAGAGGCACGGCAATAAGAATATGGAAACTTCGCGGGTAGAGGAAAAGCCGATTCGGTCTTTAGATGACGCGATCGATCGCTGTCAGACCCTGGGAATGCGGGTGAGCCGTCAGCGTCGCTATATCTTGGAATTACTCTGGCAGGCTAGAGAACACTTATCGGCGCGGGAAATTTACGATCGCCTGAACCAACAGGGGAAAAATATCGGTCACACCTCGGTGTATCAGAATCTGGAAGCCTTATCCGGACAGGGAATTATCGAATCGATCGAGCGTTGCGACGGCAGGCTCTACGGGAACATCAGCGATTCCCACAGCCACGTTAACTGTCTCGACACGAATCAGATCGTGGACGTTCACATCGAACTCCCGGAAGATCTGTTACGGGAGGTCGAGGCGCGTACCGGGGTGAAAATTACCGATTATCGAATCGATTTCTACGGTTATAAACAGCGGAAGTAAGGTTCTCGCCTGTATAATGCGATCGAGACCCGCGCCCCGGAAACGATGACTATCGCGATCGATCGCCCTATTTCCCTATTAATTGTCGATAATGACCCGATTTTTCGCTTGGGTCTCGTTCAATTGCTGTCGCGCGTGGAAAATCTAGCGATTGTCGCCGACGGGGATAGCGAAACCATCTCGACGTTGACGATCGATCCCCCCCCGACGATCATTCTCCTCGATCCCGTTCGCGGTGGGGTTCCCGATCGGTCGATCGGTCGGACTCTACGGGAAAATTATCCGGACAGCGCGATCGTTTTGTTCACCTTTCCCCTCGATACCGGGGAACAGTTAGCGGCGAGAGAATTAGGAATCACGAGCTATATCGGTAAAGGTATTTCCCCGGAAGAATTAACGCTCGCTTTATACCGGATCGCGCTCGAAAATGAAACGTACTGGCCGATTCCGTCCGGGTCGGCGCTGGTTCCTCGATCGAGTTTACCCCCCACCCACTGGCTGATCCGCGTCGGTCGATCGGGATTATCCCGCGTCGAGGAGGAAATCCGGGCGATCGACGAGCGGTTGAGTCAGCCTGGTTTATCGGGGTTCGATCGCTTATTCTGGCAGGGACGGAGACGGGAATTGCTGGCCTCGTCGTGGGTGGTGCGGAAGTTAATCCCGGTGGAAACCGACTATCGAGTGTTACCCCCTCCCCCCGTGGAAACGACCGCGATTCCCGTCGAGGAGGTGTCGCTATTAACCCGCTCGCGTCCGTTGGGTACTTCCGTCGTTTTCGAGGAAACCCTCGCGGAAATTCGTTTTTCTCCCCGCAATACAACCGGTATTCCCTTTGAAATCGATGTTTTACAGGACGCGAGAAAACGGGAGTTGTTATATTTGGTTCTGGATAAAACCCGGAAATCGATCGACGAGATCCGATTTTTAGAGATTCACGAGGAGGAACTCCCCGGCCGCCTGGTTTTTCTGACGAGCGAGATCTGGGAGGAATCCACCCGCGATTTTCTCTCCTTACACTCGTTAGGAACGGAAACGCGAGATCGGGATTCGATCGATATTTTTATTCTCGAAGAAAGAGAATTGATTCAAGCGGAAATTCTCGAAAAGATTCCGTTTATTCTTGACTTATTCGCCTATTTGGTGTACGAAAAATGGTTAACTATCGAGCGAACGGAGTATCGATCGAACGCGCCGGAGACGATCGAGCGCGCGGGAATTTTACTACAGAATTTCATTCATCATATCGCGAACGCGGTGATGGTGGTGATTCTCAATCATTTCTCGGAATCGGAGAAAGCGAAGGGGGAATTGTTTCGATCGGAATATTTTTCTCCGAGAGAGATCGCCAAATTGCGAAATGAATTGTCGTGGAAATACCGACGGGAAAGATACTGGGAGGAACCGAAATTAATTTTCGAGAGTAAATACCGGCTTTTTTATTATCGGAACGGGATTATTTTGACTATTTATCTCTACGCGCGACGACAGGAAGAGTTAAACCGTCTGACGGGGATTCGTTGGTTCGTCTCGATCGCTCTCGAAGCGCGCGACGCTCTTTCCCCGCGTCTTCGGGCTTTTTTTTCCGTCACCGGTAAGGCGGTAGTCTATTTTCTGGTACAGGTAATCGGACGCGCGATCGGGTTAGTTATCCGCGGGGTTTTACAGGGAGTCGGCAATACTTGGCAGGAAGTGAAAGGGAAGAAGTAGGAGGCAGGAGGCAGGAGGCAAGAGGCAGGAATTAGGAGGCGATCGAGAAAATTAAATAACGTCAGTTCTGGTTAAATAGGTATTTTTAAGGCGCGACAGTTTATCGAGAGTCGATCGAGTTCCGTCCCGATCGACTCCCGCGGGAATTCTACACAAGAGTTCTCGAAAAAACGATCGCTCGCGAAAGATCCCATCATTTTAATAACAGATAATACAATTTCCCCGGCGTGTTGATCAATCCGGCTCGATCGCCCGCGGTCGGACCGGTTCCCATGAAAATATCCACGCGTCCCGGCCCGATAATCGCGCTTCCGGTGTCCTGATCGAGAACGAAACGACTGACGGGGCGTTTTTCCATCGTTTTATCGGGAATTTCCGTTTGAATGACCGCTAACGCGCCGGGGGGTAAGACGGATTTATCGGTGGCGATCGATCTTTCCGCGGTCACGGGAACCCCGATACTACCGGTAGCCGGCGCGCCATCCGTCTCGCGGAAGAAAATAAACCGGTTATTGCGGGGGAGATAATTCGGCAATCGATCGGGATTCTCGCGCAGATAGCCCAAAACCATCGGTAAAGTCAGCCCTTCCGCGGGAAAAACGCCGTCTTTAATCAATTCTTTGCCTAAACTGGTGTAGGGGTAATCGGTATTCCCATCGAACCCGACACTCATCATTTTCCCGTCCGGTAAGCGCAGTTTCGCCGATCCCTGAACGTGGACGAGATAGGCTTCCAGACGGTCTTTCAGCCAAACTAACTCGTATCCGGACAGACGGCTATCCGCGCCGAGTAATCCGTCTTCTCCCTCTAATTCTCTGCGGCTAGGGTGCGGTTTCGCCCATCGGGAGAAGTCCGCTGGTTTCCGGTAGAGGGGGTAGCGATATTCGGCGGTTTTTCGACGGCTGGCGGCGTATATCGGCTCGAAATAGCCCGTGAATTTTACGTTTCCCTGATTGTCATCGCCGATCGATCGATACCAGATAAATTCTTTCTGTACGGCTCGCTGTAAGTCCTCGATCGAGCGGGAAGTTTTCACCAGTTGACGGAAACGGACGAGGGATCGTCGGACGCGCTCGCGGGTGATGCCGGATACGGGATAATCGCGGTAGGCTTTGGCCGCGTTGGGGGTGTCGAGATAGCGGAGACTTCGATCGATCGCGGCGATCAGTTTTTGGCGATCGCTATTCAGTCGATCGTCGTAACCGGCGATCGGGTCGAGTTGTCGCGTTTCGATCGGTTGTAACGGGGGAATAACGGGAGTGAGGGCTATTAATCCGAGACCGAGGGGCAGGAGCGCGAGAGAGGGTTTCATGGACAACGATTCGCTATCTATCGGGTCGATTAATGATCATGAGTGAAAAAGTCCCGAACTTGTTTCATCGAAAAAAAATTTTCCCTCGATCGAGAGATTAACCGAGATAAAAACTCAGGGTTAGGGAAATTAGAAAGGTAAAAGATAGCAGTAGAAGAACGAGATAAAGAACGACTTTTCGAGAGAACGAGGCGAGAAGTAACGGGACTCCCTGGATGTTAATCAGGGAAGCGGGGAGAAAATAGGCGAGAAAAGAACCGGTAAAAAGTGTCGTGGTGAGAGACCCCGGAACGAGGACGCTCAGGCTAGAATTCACCGATAGGCCGAAACCGAAGAGAATCATTACCAAGATTTGCGCTTCGGGAATTTGTCCCCATTCAATAAGTTGTTGTTGGGGTAGCCATAGTTGGAATAGGGAAGCGATCGTGCATCCCCAGATTAATAACGCGCCGAATTCTAAGGTCTCGCGGGTAAAGTTTCGGACAAAAAGCGATAGGTTCGGTAGCCAGAAGCGTTGTCGAGAACGTTTAATTTTATACTCGTGGATGATATCGCTGATTCCCGATCGATCTTCGATTTCTTCCTCGATCGCTGAAAGATCTTCCTCGAAAAACTCGGGAGATTCAAGCGATTTTTCTTCCTTTATTTGTGGTTGTCCCCGATAATAACTGAAGAGGATACCGATCGAGATCGCCAAGATCCACACCGCGATCGATCGATAGAAGAAAATACTAGAACGTTCGGCGAAAAATTGCCAGGTTAGCCAGAGAGTTAGGACGTTTAAGGTCGGCGCGGCGACGAGAAAACTAAACACGACCGCGAGGGGGACACCCTGCCGGAAAAACCGTCTCGCGATGGGAATCGTGCCATACTGTCCCACCGGTAACAGCAATCCTAACAAACTGCCGACGATCGCCCCCAAAACGCGACCGCGAGGGAAAAACGCCGCCAGTTTTCGATCGTTGACGAAAGCGGCTAAAAAACTGGAAACCGCGATCCCCGCGAGCAGAAAGGGAAACGAAGTTAAGAATAGGCTCGAAAATAGGGTGTTGGCGATTGGACTCATGAAAATCGATCGACATCCTGGACTCCCCTACAAAATACCAGAGAGAGGGGATTAGCAGGCGAAATTTACCGAAAAGGCAGAGAACGTAGGGTGGGTTACGCGGTGCTAACCTACCGAGAAACGGTAAGCCAGAGAATAAAGGAAAGGTAAAAAGCTTAAAAGTAGCCTTTCTCCCTTTTCCTTTCGCCTTTTCCCCGAAAAATCCCCCATCCCCACTTACCGCGAATTCCCCTGCTGGGTCAATCCGGCCTGAAGCGCGTCGGCGGCGGATAGACCATCGCCCTGATAACCGAAGTAGGAGAGAGCGACGGCGGCTTCGGCGCGGGTTACGGGTCGCTTGGGTTGGAATAGGGTAGTATAGCCGTAAACTCGGCGGATATTGGCTTGATCGGCGTTTTGATAGTCGGCGTAGATCGATCGAACCACTTTCGGATTGATTTTCGCGCTATCCTGAAAACCCCAACTATTTTTAATCGTGTCCGGGGTGGCCGCGGGGAGGGCCTTGCGGATATCGAGGGGGACTTTCCACGCGATGAGATCTTCCCGCGTCAGGGGGGAATCGGGACGAAATAACAGCGCGCTCGTGTCTCCGGTTAATTTCGAGGGAATTAATCCAGATTCGGCTAAACCTTGAATATAGGAATAGTCGGGGTCGTTCGGTTTCACGTCGCCGAAAGCCGGGGTCGCGCCGGTATCCGCCAGACGGATCTGTTTGCCCGGTACGCTGGCATGAATGGTATTGTTCGCCAGCACCAGCCAGCGGGCGAAATCTCGCCGACTGATGGGGCTATTGGGATTAAATCGATCGCTCGTGGGAGGATTCGCCGATAAAACCCCTAAACGGGCGAGATCTTGAATATTGGCGCGTAAAATATCGGGAACTCGATCGAGATCGCTAAAAGTCGTCGGATTTCCCGTCGTGACGGGGGAAGGAGAGACGGAAGGGGTCGGGGAAACGGTCGGGGAAACGGTCGGGGAAGTGGCCGGGGTTCCTGCCGGACGGTAATCGAGGCTAAATTCCGTATTCGGGGAGGTGGAAACGATCGCGACCGTTAATTCTAGATTATCCCGACGGGCGCTCAGGGCGCTATTCGTGCCATCTCCGGAAAAAGGGGTGACAATCTCCCAGTTATTCGCCTGTAGTTGCTGTTGGTAGAAGTTTTCGACCAGATTCGTCGGATCGCTCGTTCTCCATCGGGTTTGTACCTCCGGGTTATCGGGGCTAGATTGTACGGAGAGCAATTCCGCGTTGTCGTATCGCGGGATATCGGTGGGGAAATTGTCGGGCAGTTGGTCGGTAGTGGGGGTGGGAGTCGGGGAGGTTTCCACTGTGGGACTACCCTGGAGCGAGGGATCGGCGGCGAAACGGTTTTCTAGGGAGGCGTTGCCACTACACGCTCCTAATAAGGCTACTAATCCGATAATCGCGCTAAAACGGAGGGACTTTACCACGGCATTCTCTAGAACTACAGTCACGGGGACGGGAGACCCCTATCCATCCTATCGCGTTCGATCGCCCTTTTCGGGGAGCGGAAAGCGCGCCAACCATTGGCGTATTTTCCCGAGTAAATAGCCGCCGATTCCTTTGGTGTATTTCTCGAATTTGTAGTAAAAGAGAATATCGATTAAATCCGGCATCGAGAGATATTGAAGGGCGGCAACGCCTTTATCGATGCGGGAATCACTGTATTCTAAATATACTTTCCGGCTGAGGCGATCGGACACACTCCACTTCGGCTCGAAATATTGTTTTAACGCGCGTTCGTAAGCGTTAAAATCGGCTTTTCCCCGCAGGGCTGATTCGATATAAGGACAGGCGATTTCCGCTCCCCGCATGGCGTGACGGATTCCCTCCCCACCGAGTAGATTGATCGTGGAAACCGTATCCCCGATCGCCAGAACCCGATCGCCGCGATAATAAATATCTTGGAGTCCGATCGAGTATTCGATGATCGAGCCGTGGGTCTCGATAAGTTCGTAACTTTCTACCCGTAAATATTCCGACAGAATCGCGTGAATATATTCCTTTAACGGTTTGACTCGATCGATGTGCGGGTGTTCCCCCTCTAGCCACGCGGAACCGACTTTTAGCCGATTATCCTCCATCGGGAAAATCCAGCCGTAGCCTTTCGGACTCCATTTATGTCCGAGGAAAAACACCAGGGAATCGGCGTATTTTTGATACACTATATCCGAAACTTTAATTAAATATTCGATACCGACTCCCTTACATAATTCGGGTCTTTCCCGTCGATGGGGATAGATGACCGCCCGGGCGTAACCCGTCGCGTCGATTACTAATTTCGTGTTAACTGTCTCGATTTCCTTTCCCTTCGATTTGAGAGAAACGGTTAGCCCGTCTTCCTTTTCTTCATAAGTTAGATAACGGCAACCCATACGAACTTCACCGCCGAGTCTTACCACTTCTCCCGCGAGAAATTCCCGTAGTTTGGCGAAATCGAAAACCACTCCTAACGGTCGATCGGATCGCCACGATCGCTCGACATTGGTGGCGATAATGTCGATATGTTTCCAGAAACGGGCGACCACGCTTTCCGGTAATTGGAAATCCTCTAAAATTTCCAGCGGAGACGCGGCACTAGAAAAATTATTATCCAGAAAACTCGAATGTTGTTCGAGTAAAAGCACGCGATAACCTTTCTCGCTCAACCGTCGCGCGCAGTGACCTCCCGCGGGCCCGGCCCCGACAATAACTACCTCGTAATCCATACAGCGTTACTAGAAAATTTAACTAATAGTAGCGTTCGGAAACGATTTTTTTCAGCGATCGCCCCGACATTCCCCTTACAATACGATAGGACAATTCTGGTACGCGAACACGAATGACGCGATTTTTCCTGTTTATCACCGCCATCTCTCTGGTTATCTGGCTCTATCTCCTGTTTTTTCGGGGTCGATTCTGGCGATCGGATCAAAAACTCGACGCGGATTCTCCCACTCTATCCCGTTTGCCGGTGGTGCGGGCGGTTATCCCAGCGCGAAATGAAGCGGAAAGCCTGCCGATTAGCCTTTCTTCCCTGTTCTCGCAGGATTACGCGGGGGATTTCTCGATCGTTCTCGTCGATGATTGCAGTAGCGACGGAACGGCGGAAGTGGCGCGGGAAATCGCCGGGAAGTTCGATCGATCCGAGCGGTTAACGGTTCTGACCGGTCAACCCCTGCCCGCGGGGTGGACGGGAAAATTATGGGCGATGAAACAGGGAATCGCGCGCGCGACGGGGGATTCGGCGATCGATTATTTATTGTTAACCGACGCGGATATCGAACACGATCGAACGAATTTGTCAAGATTAATCTCGAAAGCGGAACGGGAAAATCAAGCCCTAGTTTCTGTAATGGTCGCGCTACGTTGTCAGAGTTTTTGGGAGAAGTTTTTAATTCCCGCTTTCGTCTTTTTCTTCGAGAAATTATACCCGTTTCCTTCGGTCAATAATCCGAACAGCACCATCGCGGCGGCCGCGGGGGGGTGTATCCTGATCCGTCGGGATATTCTCGAAAAAATCGGCGGGATCGAGATTCTCAAAGACGCGTTAATCGATGATTGTTCTCTGGCGATCGCCGTGAAAAACTATATCCGATCGCGTCCGGAAATCGGGACTCGATCGATCTGGTTGGGATTGAGTGAAACCACCCGCAGTATCCGCCCCTATCCCGATTTAGAAACGATTTGGAATATGGTAGCCCGTACCGCATTCACTCAACTTAATTATTCGCCTTTTCTCCTAATCGGAACGATTATCGGGATGTTTATTACCTATCTAGCCGCGCCGATCGGGTTAGTTATCGGGTTATTGTTCGGAAATAAACTTCTCGCGATCGTTAGCTCGATCGTCTGGTTATTAATGGCGGTATCCTACTGGCCGACCTTAAAATTATACGGGCTATCTATTTGGCGATCGCTCACCCTACCTTTTATCGCCGTTTTCTATAGTTTGATGACGGTAGATTCGGCGTTTCGATATTGGCGAGGTCAGGGAGGCGCGTGGAAAGGGAGAGTCTATCCGGGACGTTAGAAAATCTCTTCCAGAAATCAGAATTTCTCCGGTAGATAAGGAGCCAGCGGTAGGGGCGGGGTTTCCTCGCCCGGAGTCAGGAGTCAGGAGGAACAATCAAAAATAAAAGGGGGGAAACTTTTATAAGTTTGTCAAGGGAAAAATGAATTTTACAAAAATCTAAAAGACAGAAAAAAAAATTTAGATTTTATGAGCTAGATATTTCCGAAATTCCCGAAAAAAAATCGATCGACTTAAAGAAAGTCAGAAGTCAAAAATCGGGGAGTTTCTGTCTTCCGCCTTCTTTCTCGATCGATCGGGCGCTACTAATGAGACTCTATCTTATTTCCCTGAGAGGGAGTTCCATTCCCCCATTCCGAGAAGAGATCGTCATTGAAAAGTTCGTCAAAAGATTCGAGATCCGCCTCGGAAGGTAGGGGTTCGCTCGCTCCCGTGTCCGAATTTTCTAACATACTGAAGAAATCGAGATCGATCTCTTCGCTAACGGCGGAGAACTGAGAATCTACATGACCGTTAGAGCCGGCATTCTCGATCTCGCTCGCTAGAGACTCGAAAAGAGCGTTCGCCTCCGCATCGTTGGTATTCGCGAATAACTCTTCGAGTGAACTGGGGAGAGCGTCGGTGGATAACGACTCGGATTGTTCGGCCTCGGTGGGTAGGAGATCGAAGAAACTGGTGTCGTCCGGAGAAACTCTCGAAGAAAAGATTTCGTGATCCTCGATCGCTAAATCTTCAAAATTCGCTATCGATTCGACTTCTTCCAGGGCGGGACTGTTCAAGAAATCGAGATCGACAGAAGAAAGCTCGGGCGCGGTTGTTTCCTCGAATTCCCCGAAACTTTCAAAAGCGCTCATTTCGGAGATGATGTCCACCGTGGGGGTTTGGATCGCTTCTAGGGTCGCGTTGTCCTCGAATCCGTCGAAATTATCGAACGTTTCCGTTTCGTCACTCGTTTCCTCGAATTCCCCGAAACTTTCAAAAGCGCTCATTTCGGAGATGATGT
>NZ_JBAFSM010000056.1:0-28719 GCF_036688125.1 Pannus brasiliensis CCIBt3594
CTCCTGCCTCCTGACTCCTGACTCCTGCCTCCTGACTCCTGCCTCCTGCCTCCTGACTCCTGCCTCCTGCCTCCTGACTCCTGACTCCTGCCTCCTGCCTCCCGAACGTGGCACAATACTAAGACCGGTTCAATGTTCAGGGTGTCATCGATTATGAGCTATTCCCCCGAATCCGTCCAACAACTTCTCGACTCCGATGACTACGGCGATCGCCTCTCGGGGATCAACCGTCTCCGTCAACTCGATCCGAAAGTCGCTTTCGAGATGATCCGGCCGCTGGTTAACGATGTTAACGCTCGCGTTCGCTACGCCGCCATCAGTCAACTCGATCCCCTCGGTAAACAGGATCTCGATACCGCGTTAACCCTCCTGCGCGAACGTTTGCACAACGATCCGGAAACGGACGTGAAAGCGGCCGCCGCCGACGCGATCGGTGGATTAAAACTCACCGATGCTTACGACGATCTCCGCGATCTCTACCAGCAGAGTTCGGATTGGTTGCTTCAGGTGAGTATCGTGGCGGCCTTGGGGGAATTGGGGGAACCGCGGGGATTCGATCTCCTGAGTGAAGCCCTCTCTTCCGAATACGATCTGGTCAAGATCTCCGCCGTGAGCGCCCTGGGGGAACTCGGCGACCCCCGCGCCGTCTCCTTACTCGTTCCTCTCGTTACCCACGATGATTGGCAACTCCGCTATCGTCTCGCGCAAGCGTTGGGACGATTGGGAGGGGACGAGGCCATGACCGCCCTCGAACAGTTGACGGGCGATCGAAGCGCTCAGGTCGCCAGTGAAGCGAAAAACAATCTTCGAGACTAATACATATCGCTTGTTTTTTGTCAAGGGGTTTTTTGAAAAATATGGGGAGAGGTCGTTAACCGAGATAAACCGATGAATCGATCGATCTATTGCCTACTTTTAATTGGTTTACTCGCGCCGGTCGGATCGGTTCCGGCCGTCGCGCTCTCGGGAACGTCGCCGATCGAGATCGCCGGGAACTCCCGGAAACAGATTAGCGACCTAATCCGTCAGGGGCGGCAGTTGGTTAAGGCGGGCAGATATAGCGAGGCGCTCGCCGTCTACGAACAAGCCGCCGCCCTCGACGACAGAAACCCCCGCGTTTTCTCGGCGATCGGTTTTTTACAAACCCGACAGGGCGATTATAACGCCGCGTCGATCGCCTATCGTCGGGCGATCGAACTCGATCCGAGCAATGCCGAATTCTTTCACGCCCTCGCCTACAGTCTGGCGAACGCGGGCGATTACGAGAACGCCGCCACCGCCTACTATTACGCGATCCAACTCGAACCGAAACAGGTGAAACACTATCTCGGTCTCGGGGTGGTGTTACTGCGACAGAAAAACTACGAGAAAGCCAGCGAGGTCTATCAATGGGTACTCGCGCTCGATCCGAATAACCAGCAAGCCCACGAGATCATGGGCGTGGCGCTGATCGAGCGGGGAAGAACCGACGAGGCTCTAGATTTCCTGCAAAAAGCGCTGAGAAAGTATCCGAATAATAACGAACTGCGGCTACAACTGGCGAGCGTGATGTTAGCGAGAGGGGATTTAAACGGGGGAACCGAGATCCTTCAGACGATCGCCCGCCAGAACCCCCGCGATTTCCCCGTACAGTTGAAGATCGGGATTTTATTAGAGAAACAGACCCGTCTAGAGGAAGCCCTGAGCGCGTATCGTAGAGCTAGTTCTTTAGAACCGAGATCGATCGAGGCGCGCGCGGGCATCGGTCGCGTCTATCTGGCGCGGGAGGACTATCTCGGCGCGGTGATCACCTACGAGGAACTGGCCGAGATCGCGCCCGATAATCCGGATGTCTATCTCGCTCTCGGTCGCGCTTACGCGGGACGGAAACGGGCGATCGACGCGAGATCCGCTCTCGATCGAGCCAGAAAGCTCTACGAATCCAAGGGAAACACCAAGGGAATCCAACAGGTAGACGAAGCGCTACAAAAGTTGAAAACCTAGACCTCCTGTAAAAATTAAAAAGCTCTCGGGTTTGGTGGGAGTCAGGAGTCAGGAGAAGAAGGGAAAAGTAAATAGGTTACAGAAATGTGAAATAATCTATTTTTTTCTCAATCCCCTTGAAAACGTAGTTTTTACGTTAAATTCGATCTCAAATTTTTCCGGTTGTCGGAGGTCTTCCGAAAGAAGACAGGAGTTTGGGGAGGGAAAAGAAAAGGTTTTTTCCGTGAAAATCGAAAGTCTCGCTCTTGTTTAAAAAACACGAAAAAATTGATTTTTTATGGAAAACGCGCGTTTCAAGGTTTCGCGGAATACCGATCGAAACGCTCGGGATTTTTTCGGACGGGACTCCGCGCGTTCGGCCGCGACAATATCTGATCCCGGACGACCGGTTTCGATCGTAACGTAACGTAACGATACGGCTCGACACTTGGGGAACACTATATGCTATAATCTTGGTAGAGAGTTCGGTTTGGTGTTCAAGTTCGTTGTCAGTATTAATTCGGTAAAGTTTTTTACGTTAGTATTGGTCGGCTTCCTCCACAATTTCGCTTCTCTACATCAATTTCGAGTATCGATCGAGGATTCAGTTATATGTCTATTTTTGTCGGCAATCTCTCTTACGAGATTTCCCAAGAAGATTTAGTAGAGGTCTTCACGGAGTACGGCAAGGTGCAACGCGTCTATATTCCCGTCGATCGCGAGAGCGGTCGCAAGCGCGGTTTCGCCTTCGTGGAAATGGAATCGCCGGATCAAGAAACCGCCGCGATCACCGCGCTAGATGGAGCGCAGTGGATGGGACGGGATCTCAAAGTGAACCAAGCCCGCGAACGCGAGGAACGCGCTTCTTTCGGTGGCGGTAACAGACAGAAACGCTACTAATGTGTTCTACTAAGTTCTATTAAACGATTTCGGGGTTAGGGCTTCCTACCCCGAAATTTTTATTCGCTAGAACTTTATTTTAAATCTAATAACCCCTGTTCTTTTAATTTCGGGTTGAAGCGAAATTCCATCTTTACCCCTCGATTTTCTAACTCTTCTTTAATCTCGCTCTCGACACGTCGGGCGATGTTTTTTAAGATTTTCCCCCGATCGCTCTCCTCGGCCCGATCGTAACTTTCTCGTTCTTCTTCGGTCATCGATCGCCGCGCGTCGATCGGTTCCGTCCAGGATTTTTCATCCCCTTCCATGCCGCCATTTTCCGATCTCCACGCTTGGCGGATCTCTTCGAGAAGGGTGCGGCTAGGGCGATCGACGGTGTGAACTTTCAGCCAGTAACAAGCGCGCGGCTGTCGGGCGAGATGCTGTTTTAAACTTAAATAAACGTCGCGGGAATAGCCGACGAATCGTAACGTTTTCCCCTCGTCGAAAATCGCGTAAACGCCGATCTTTCCCTGCCAGTCGTCCGGGAGTTTGCTGTCACTGTCGAGATAGGGGAGATAATCGAGATGGGTGAGCGCGGGAATAGTCAATCGATCGCTCCTAGTCTTTCGTTCTACCGTTCCATCATACCCCCGAATCTCTCCGTTCCGTCCGGGGCGAGAATCGGAAATGTTGGGCGATCACGTCGGGTTTGGAGATGTCCCAGTAATCGATATGGGAGATAATTCGATCGCTCGCGTCGAGGGTTAATTCGCTACGTCCGGGAATGGCGATCCGCGGCCGCCACGGTAGCGGGGTCGTCCAGTGCAGTGTCCAGCGTGTATCGATGCGATCGCCGTTTCGATCGATACTATGGAGATCCATGCGGATGTCTTGAAACCAGGTGGACATAAAACCGATCATCTCGCGATAGCGTTTTATCCCCCGGAATTCGTTCATCGGGTCTTTAAAATACACGTTTTCCGCGTAGATGTCGTAGGTTTGATCCACCGGAAAGCGTCGGTAATCGTCTTGGAGAATTTCGAGAATATCGCTCATACAACTTTTAGAGATAAAGCGTTCGGACGGAAAAGAAAGGATTTTCGGGAGAATCGATCGAGATCGAATTTACGGATTGCCTACCCAGCCGAATAATTTCGCCGCACCGCCTATGATCGCCACGACGAGAGCGACGAGAATCCCGCGACTGACAAATTCTTGATTGTCCAGACGTTTACTCAATCCGTTCACTTTCTCGTCTAAAGATTTAATATCTCCTTTCAATTCTTGAATAGCCACTTTAGTTTCTAATCGAGAATCGTTAACATCTTTCTGGAGATTGTCTAATTTTCGGTTGATTTGCGTGAGAACTTCTTCTAGGGAATAGGTGACGGTTATCGGGGTTTGACTCATGGTTGTTTCCTTCGCGCTCGCTCTTTCAGTGTAGAACAAATTAATAAGGACGCTCTTTAAAAGCGATCGACCGGGAGAACTTTTCCCGCGCCCTATCGCTCCGATTCGATATGATGTCTCACGTAGGTTCGGAGTACGTCATTGATGAGGGTTTGATAGCCTCTTCCGCGCGCGCGACGCTTGAACCACTCGATCACTTCCGTATCGATGCGGATGCCGATCTGTTCCGTCCGCGGAGTCCGTTTTACCGGTCGCGCGTTTTTGAAGAACTCGTCATCGAGGGGAGGAATATCCGAGTAGTCGCTCTCTTCATCGGACATCGCTAGAAATTTCTTTTGTCGCTCATCTAGGGACATATCGGGGAAAAATTTACGTTCACCGGTTTCGCTCATATCGTTTTCTCTCTCGCTCGTTCGCTTTTCTAGCCGATATTCAGTTAGTTCATGAATTGTATATACATTATTGTCAATACAAAATCAATTCGCCACCGGCGCGGAATCCGGGATCGTTCCGAGGAGGCGGTGTTATTCTGAAAGCAGAAGCCCCAACAGACTTTTCACCAGTCGATCGCGCGCTAACGGGAAACTTTCCTTCCCGTAAAAAATTTCCTGCGCTAACACGTAAGACACCAGAGAACCGATAAAAATATGCGCCACGGCCTCCTCGTCGGCAAATCCGAACTCCGGATGTTTTCGGAAAAAATCCGCCATCAGTTCCCGTCCTCTCTGCACCACCGTTCGCCCGTACAGTTTCGCCAGTTCGGGAAATTTCATCGATTCCGCGATAATCAGCCGTAAAAACCCCACGTATTCCTCATCGACGATTTTTTCGAGAAATTCCGTCGCGAATCTCTCTAACAGGATCGCCGGTTCCCCTTGCTGACTATCCATCGTTAACACCGACTGGAAGCGCCCGATCGTCACTCGCTCCATCATCGCCGTGAAAAGCCCCTCTTTATCCTGAAAGTGGCTATAAATCGTCTGTTTAGACACTCCCGCCTCGGCGGCCACCCGATCCATGCTCGTTCCCGCGTATCCCGATCGAGAGAATACCCGCATCGCGCCCTGTAATATCGCCTCCCGCTTAGAATTCTGGCGCGGGGTTCCCGTCGGGGGGGCGAGGTCGGTTTCGGGGGAGGGCGTTAGGTTGGGCATGAAGGCTCATTAAATTTTTCTAACATTTCCTAAAATCATACTAGACGGTCTAGTACGATCGAGAGTAGAAACCTTTGCAAAACTTAGAGGTCAGAGCGATGGCCCGATCGATTCCCGCTCCCGATCTACCCGCGGCCCGCGAGAAACGGAAATTCGACCCGCGTATCCTAGTGGGAGTCGCCGCCCTTGCAACGGCCGGTTATTTGGGGTGGCGGCAGTTCGCGCCGGTTCCCGCGCCCACGTTTTTAAGCGTGAGCGGTCGTATCGAGGCGGATGAAACCGATATCGGCGCGAAAACCGGGGGACGGATCGATCGCATTCTATTTCGCGAGGGGGATGCGGTGAAAGCCGGTCAGGTAATCGCGGTCATCACCGACGAGGAAGTGAACCAGCAGTTACAAGCGGCGATCGCCGAAGTAAACGCCGCTAAACAGGAGGAAGCGCAAGCTAAATTCGATATCAGTGTCGCGGAGAGCCGGATCGAGGAAGCGCGGCTGAATGTAGCCCAAGCGAGGGAAGATACCGCGGGGCGAGTCAGTCAGGCGGAATCGAACGTCGCGGCGAGTCAAGCGGGAGTGGAACAGGCGATCGCGGAAGTAAAACGGGCCGAGGCGGAGATAAAACGAGCGGCGGCACAATTACAACTGGCCAGGGCCGATCGAGAGCGTTACGAGCAGTTATTCGCCGAGGGAGTGGTGAGCCGGCAACAGTTCGATCGAGCGCGGGCGGATGCGGACACGGCCGCCGCCGAACTGGAAACCGCGAAGGCGACTCTAGTGGCGCGCCAAGCCGCGGTAAATACGGCCGAGCGACAATTACAAGCGACGCGGGGAAACCTCACCCAAACTCGATCGACCGCGCTCAACCCGACGATCCGCGGTAGTCAGTTAACCGCGACCCAACAACAGAAAGAACAGGCGATCGCCCGATTAGCGGCCGCGCGGGCCCGAGTGAACGCGGCGATCGCCAACCGACAGCAATTAGAAAAACGTTTAGAATCGTTTCAGGTGAAAAGTCCCGTCACCAGCATCGTGCAGGATCGTCCGCTGGAGCCGGGAGCCGTCGTAACGAGCGGGAAAACTTTATTAACCGTTATCGACCCGAAATCGATCTATATGCGCGCCTACGTGCCGGAGGGAGATATCGGCAAAATTTACGTCGGTAAACCGGCGCGGGTGTTCCTCGATTCCGCTCCCGATCGAGCGCTACCGGCCCGCGTCAGTTCGATCGATGCTAAAGCCTCTTTTACCCCGGAAAATATCTATTTTCCTAAAGACCGGGTGCGACAAGTATTCGGCGTGAAATTATCGATCGATCAGGAGAAAAACTACGCGAAACCCGGAATGCCCGCCTCGGCCGAAATCGACCTACAAGAAACCGGAAAACCGTAGGGTGGGAAGCGCGAGGCGTAACCCACCACCCCATCGCGTCGGAACTGTATTTGAAAAGATGGATCGCGACGGAGCGATCGATCCTCGCTAGAATATCGAAAATCCCTGCCGTCTAACTCATCCTAAAGGAATAGCTCCTGTGATATTATGGTTGAAATCGCCGAGAGCGATCGTGGGAGTATTCTGTCAGAATCAATCGTTAGGAGAGGGGCTATGGGAGATCGATCGGAAGTGATTCCCGTGAAAGTTAACGAGAACGTGACCGTATTGGTAGAAACAAGAGATTTAGGCGGCGAGGAAGAGGTTTCGGGGAATTTATTCGATTTTCAGGATGTAGCCGATACGATCGAGGCGATTACCCAATCGATCGCGGCGACGATTGAAAAGGTTAAACCCAAGAAAGCGACGGTTGAATTCGGCGTGGAGGTCGCGGTAAAATCGGGGAAATTGACGGCTCTGATCGTCGAGGGACAGGGGAAAGGAAATTTAAAGATCACTCTCGAATGGGGTGGATGAGCTAGATTTAGACGATGATCGATCGAGCCTTGTTACGGGAGTGTACGGTCAGATTACGGGCGGCGGGCAAGCCTGGAACGGGTTTTTTCGTCGCGCCGGGGTTGATTCTAACCTGTTTTCATGTGGTGGAAGGGGTCAAAGAAAGCGATAAAATCGTTTCGGTACAGTGGACAGGACAGGATTATACGGCGAAATATCTAAAGGGGTTTGATCGATCTCAAGGAGATCTAGCCTTATTACAACTGGTGGAAGATCTCGATCACGAGCGCGTGTGTTTGGATGAGGACTTACAACCGGAAGACAAACTCTATACTTTCGGGTATCCCCAATACGATGATAAAGAATATAAGGTCGATGGCGATCCGAGGGATTTCGATTATATCGATCTAACGGGGGATGAATATCCTTTAATCACGTTTCAGCGGGGGCAGGTACAGCCCGGTTTCAGTGGGGCGCCGCTTCTAAATCTTCGGACGGGAAAAGTGTGCGGGGTAGTAAGGATCACTCGCGACAAGCGTAGCGATTTGGGAGGGAGGGCGATTCCCGTCAGTACGATTTTCGCGTGTTTTCCCGAGTTGAAGCCGAAAAGAAGTGCGGAGAATCCCTTTATCCCGCTATCGGGAGGAATTGATAAACCCGATAAGATTTTCGGACGGGAGAAGGAAGTTAAAGAGATTTGCGAGCAATTAAATAGCGGGGCTCATGCCGCGATTATCGGGGAGTCCGGAAGCGGTAAAACAACTTTACTTTGGGCGGTTTATTATCAAGCCGTGCAATATCTGCGACAACCCCGAAAGCCTATCTATCTGGATTTGGGAGGGATCTTCGGCGATGTGGATTTTTACGAAAAGTTCTCCTCTAGTCTGAATATTCCCGTACAGAAAAATCACCGCGAGCGGATTAGGCGATTATCCCAAGAATTAGAGAATCGAAAAATTTTGCTACTATTAGATGTAGTTGATGATATGCGAGAAAACTATTTTAGTATTAAAGTCAGGAGGTATTTAAGATCTTTGGCTAATCAAAACGATCCACCACTACGATTAGTGGTCGCCGCCAATCAAGCTCTAGATGTTTTATTCCCCGATAGTGAGAAAAATGATTCCCCTTTTCACGGAATTTGTCATCCGATCGGTTTTTCAGGATGGAATAACGAGGAGGCGAAAGTTTTTATCTGGAATCGTCTTACGGATACGGGAATAACTTTTACCGAAGCGGAAATTCAAAACATTATCCATCAATCGAGACAATCGGCAGAAAAACTTGGAATAAATCCGAGAAAATTAATGTATGGCTGTCATCAATTATATAAAGAAAAACTAAATGCCTAGAGGTGAGTATGGCTACCGTTACAGATATCGGTACTTTGATCGTTAGTGACCCCGAAATTTGCGGGGGAAGACCGCGAATTAAAGATAGTCGGATCACGGTGAGAAATATCGTTATCGACATTCGATCGGGAATGACCCCGGAAGAAATTCTAGAAAATAAACCCCATTTGAGTCTAGCGAAGATTTACGCCGCTCTCTCCTATTATTACGCCAATCAAGCGGAAATTGATGCCGATATATCCGCCTATTATGAAGCTTGTAAAACTTTAGAGAATGAATCGATCGCTCGATGACAAATTTTAATGAAATCGCTCTCTATCTAGACGAGGATACCAATCAAAAAAGCTTGATCCAAGCTTTGAGGAACGCTTCGGTAGATGTTCTCACGACGGCCGAGGCTAATCGTTTAAGTTTCTCCGATGAAGAACAATTGCTTTGGGCGTTTGAACGGCATCGGGTCATTTATACCTTTAATGTCGAGGATTTCTGCCGTTTACATCGTATTTTTCTTCTGGAGAATAGACATCACGCGGGAATTATCGTCGGTTGTCAGCAGAAATATTCGATCGGGCAACAGGTGAGAGGGATTTTAACCCTAAAATCTCTGCTTTCGGCGGACGAGATGATTAACCGATTGGAATATTTAGGCAATTATATTAGAAATAATCCGTACCTCTCATGAAGGAATCGCCCGTCCCCCGTCTCGACCTCGCCCCGAAGCTGAATCGGACATTATCGCTATGGAATCCCTTCGATTATCTCCTGCTGTTGTGGTGGGTGTTGTATTTCCCGCAGGCGATACGGTGGTACGTGGAAACCAAAGGAGGGGGAGAAGATTTCAGAAAACAAAAAACATGGCAGGACAAAATCCGCTTTCTCCGCAAACATCCCGTTCAGTCGCGATTGTGGATACAGGGAATTTTATTGACCGTTATCACCCCAATTTTTTTCTGTACCTTGTTAGAAAGATTGGGAGTTTCTATTAATTGGTTCGATGTGGTGGCCGGCGTGGTGGTCAGTGTGGTGGCCGGCGTGGTGTTGGGCATGACGGGAACGGGAGGCGTGGTATTCGGTGTGGCGTTCGGTGTGGCGCTCGGTGTGGTGGCTGGCGTGGCGTTCGGTGTGGGAGGTGTGGCGTTCGGTGTGGCGTTCGGTGTGGCGTGGGGCATGGCGTGGAGTGTGGCGGGAAGCGCAATAGGCATGACAGCAGGCATAGCGTTCGGTGCGGCTTGGGGCGTGGTGGTAGGCGCGCTCGGCGTGGTGGTAGGTATGGTATCCGGCGTGATGGTAGGCACGATCGCCGTGGTGGTAGGTATGGTAGTAGATGTGGCAGTAGATGTGATGGAAATTGTGAGAAGAGGCCTGGCGTTCGGCTTGACCGCAGGTATGACAACTGTCTTTTTCCTGCTACGCCCCGATATTTGGTTGATGAGCCTTTTTTTTCGAGATCGTTTCTTTTTCCGTCTCTTACCTCGGATGGCTTGTCTTCCGTTGAGCGGGCTATCTTCGCTAATATATCTGTGGTTACAGCGAGATTGGGAAGCGGGAATCTACAATATCAATCAATTATTAGCCTATAGTTTGCAATTTAGCCCCGTGCTTACGGCAGTTAATCGCGCTTTAGCTGAATTTCCATCCTGCGAAATCGTTGATCGCGTGTCCCATCTTGCAGAAAGCCCTCATGACTGGAAATTACTAGAAACGGTTTCTAAGTCTTTGAGGCCGGCTCCATTTTCGCAAGATACGCCTCAATGCCCCACCGCGGCGGGTTTCTGGTATCTCCACAAAAAAAAAGCCGATAAAGCCGGAGAAGCCTTCGCCGTCGTTCGTTCCCTTCCCTACGGCGAGGAAATGTACACCCTCGCCCATACTTTACACCGATTCCCTCTCGCCGAAGATCTAGAAAGTATCGTGTCTCTCGAATCTTCCCCCATTCCCGACGAACCGCGATTACGTCCTTTGACTTGGAAAGCGATTACCAGTTTCAATCGAGTTATCGAAGAGTTTCTCTTAATCAACGGCAGTTCTTCCCAATCCGTTAGATCCCTAGCTCTAAACCGCGCTATCGGTGAACTACGCGATATTCTCGATAACCAATCCGAAACGCTACCTATCGCCGAAAAAGATTTAATCCTCAAAATTGCCCGAAAATGGTTAGAAGTCAGCGAATCGATCGCGGGAACGGTGGGAAACGTCACCATCACGCGACCGGTTAGCAATCCCTACATTATCGGCGATCCCGTCATCGGGAAACGTTTTGTCGGACGCGGGGACATTACGCGGGAATTCGAGTCGCTTTGGTCGGGAAATACCCTGCAATCGGTGGTTCTCTTCGGTCATCGTCGCATGGGGAAAACCTCGATTTTACGAAACCTTGATTCCCATCTCGACCCCGGCATCCCCGTTATCTATATCAACTTACAACGCTTAGTCACCGTATCCGAACTCGGCGAGGTTCTGCTGGCGATCGCTGACGAGATCGGCCGTAAACTCGATATTTCTATTCCAGATGAAGAAAAAATCCTACAATTGCCCGAAATTACTTTTAATCGCTACCTAAGCGATCTCCTAACCCGTATCCTGCCTGAAAAACAGAAACGTTGCTTAATTCTAGCCCTAGACGAGTTCGAGATTATCGAAGAGTTAATCGAAGCGGGAACCCTACCGCGGAATTTTCTCGGTTATCTCCGTTCTCTCGTCCAGATGAGTCCGAATCTGTCCTTTATCTTCGCCGGACTGCATACCCTAGAAGAGATGACCGCCGATTATTTTAATCCCTTTTTCGGCAGTGTTTACCCGATTCCCGTTACATTTCTCTCCGGGGCCGCTACCCGCGTCATCCTCGCCAATCCCGCGGGGGAAGAAGAGGATTTCCCTCTCGACTACACTTCGGAAGCGTTGGATAAAATCTACGAACTCACCCGCGGCCAGCCGTATCTGGTGCAATTGGTCGGATTTCATCTCGTCCGCTTCTACAATAACGAGGTATTCGAGAAACAACGTCCCCGCGACCCCCGTTTTACCCTCGCGGACGTGGAAAACACCATTGACGCGGAATTTTTCCAGCGCGGGACGTACTACTTTACCGGGGTCTGGAACCAAGCTGGACAGGGAGCGGACGGACAACAGGAGATTTTAAAAATCCTCGCCCCGCATCGATCGGGGCAGACACGAGAAGAAATACAAAGCCTGACCGCATTAGAGGAACAAACCCTCGAAAAAGCCCTGAAAACCCTAGAAGATCATACCGTCATCGAACCCGCGGGCGATCGATGGAAAATCTCCGTCGAACTGTTCCGGCAGTGGGTGGAAACGCGTCACCGGGATTAAGACGGGAAGCGCCGGACGATTATTATAGAAAAATAGGCACTACGCGGATTAGAAGTCAGTGGTTAGAATTTTAAAGTTAGCGGGACTCACGCCGGACGAACGGGCGAAATTACTCAAAAGAGCCGAATTAGACATCGATAACGCGCTCAATGTCGCTCGATCGGTTATCGAGACGATTCGGGAGAAAGGCGACGCGGGGGTGGTCGAGTTCGTCCGGCGTTTCGACTACGAGGGCGCGACCGTCGATAATCTTAAGGTAACGGAAGCGGAGTTCGATCGAGCGTTCCAAACCATCGAACCGGACGTGAAAACCGCCATCGAACAGGCTTTCCGCAATATTCACGAGGTACACCGGCGCCAGATGCCGGAAGAAGTCCAACTCGCGGAAATCGAGAAAGGAGTTTTCGCCGGGGAGAAAATTAGCCCCATTCCTAACGTCGGTCTCTACGTCCCCCGCGGCCGCGGCGCGTTTCCGTCGATGATGCTGATGCTGGCGATTCCCGCGGTGGTTGCCGGGGTGAATCGAGTGGTGGTCTGTACCCCTCCCGATAAACAGGGAAATGTCGAACCGGTGTCCCTCGTCGCGGCGCGGATGGCGGGAGTGAAGGAAATTTATAAACTCGGTGGCGTACAGGCGATCGCCGCCCTCGCCCTCGGAACGGAAAGCATTCAGAGGGTTGACAAAATTACCGGACCGTGTAGTGTCTACGGGGCGGCGGCGAAACGGTTACTGTTCGGGACGGTGGATGTGGGCTTACCGGCCGGGCCGAGTGAATCGATCGTTCTCGCGGACGAGTCTACCGATCCCCGGTTGGCGGCGTTGGATTTACTGATCGAGGCGGAACACGGGTCGGATTCGGCGGCTCTGCTCGTTACCCACAGCGAGAGAGTGGCGATCGAGGCGAGCCGACACGCGGCGGAATATTTACAGAAACTCCCCGACTGGCGGCGGGAATTCTGCGAACAGGGATTGGCGGCCTACGGGGGGATTATCCTTACCGATAGTCTGGAGGAATCGATCGCCTTCGTCAACGAGTACGCGCCGGAACATCTGGAAGTCCTCGTCAACGATCCTTTCGCCATTCTCGGCAAGATTCAGAATGCGGGGGAAATTCTCCTCGGCACGCGCACTCCCTCGTCGATGGCCACTTACGCGATCGGGGTGAATGCCGTTTTGCCGACCGGCGGTTTCGCTCGTTCCTATTCCGCGGTGTCGGTGTACGATTTCCTCAAGCGATCGACCCTCGCCTACGTGACCCCGGAAGGATTCGAGAAATTAAAGGCGACGACCGAGAAATTAGCCGAATACGAGGGTTTTCCCGCGCACGGATTGGCGATCCGCGAACGGGAGAAGTTATTGTAACCGTCGGGGGAGGGTAGCGATCGACTGACAATTCGGGGTAGGGGCGTGAGGTTTCGCGCCCCTATCGCTTTTAAGGCGGGAGTTTTCCGGCATTAGCCACTATTTTCAGCGCGATCGGCTGACGGCTGACTTTTCGCGATCGGGGTAAACGAATATACATTTCCCGATCGTTTTAAATTCTTACTAAAGATACAAAGAATTGTCGGTCGAATTATTACTAAATCTCGATTTATCCGGTCTGCCAAAATTCAAACGGGAAATGTGTTACAGTAGCGAACATCGGGATAAAGAGCGAGCTTAAGGCTTCGATCGAGTCGAGGATTCGAGGCGATTCTTCGCGACATTCCCGAAACAAAAGCCGTTTTTTCATGCTTGACGGAAACCGAAAGATGAACTATGCTTTAGGTGGATTGATAGATAAGCTAGTACGAGCCTTCCGAAGGAAAAAGCATCCTGATGAACCAGAGAGCGATCTCCATTCGTACCCTCATTTCCCCCTATTTTTTCGTCTGGAAATCGAAACGATAAATTCTCTCTCTCTCTCTTTTTTCCCTTTAGAGAAGGCTTGAAAAAAAACTGTAAAATTTGACCGAGCCCGATCGTTCCTTGTCGATTTCGCCCGATCTCCCGATCGAGTCCCTTCGGGAAAACCCCTGACGCTCGATCGCCTTACTCCCGAATAATTCCGTTTCTAGGTATTGAATACCTATGGATGCTTGGAGATGACACCAGCGAGTGCGCTCTACCCATCCTGGAGGGTAAGAATCCTAGTGTCTATCGATCGGGGAAAACTCGATCGCTTCGGTGTCTCTCGATAGATTCAGCGAGGGGAGCTAGTTTGGAGACGGGTCAGAGCATCGATATTTTCGACGAGGGTATCGCCGGCCGCGGGATGTTATCTCCCGGTTTCGGTAGGAATAGAAGCGCGTCGAGGGAATTGTGAACGCTCGAAATCCCGCCCAAAACGCGGGGCGATCGAGAAGAAGCCATCAAAAACTCGCTCTTTCGATAGAGTTGACCGCGAATTTAGACGACTAAATTAGTTAGCGAAAGTCCTGACTATCGCCCTAGCGAGCGATCGATTCTCGATCGGTAAATTCTCGAAAATTTATGAATAGAACTACGGTTTTAGGGCGAGATAGCGAAAGATAAACTTTCCCTCGATCGGTCAACTCTTCACCGATCTTCGATAGCTTGTACCCTCTCCCAAAATTCGCTACCGATCGGCTAATGTGACCTTACTTTATTCAGTAAACTTCCCAGAATTTACCCTACATGAAAATCGCTTTAGTCCATGATTATCTAACGCAAAGAGGCGGAGCGGAAAGAGTCTTTGAAATTCTCTGCCGGGCTTTTCCTTCCGCCCCTATTTTCACCTCGCTGTACGATCCCCGCAAAACGATTTCCGTGGATAGTCGCCGGGTGAAGACGAGTTTCCTGCAAAATATCCCCGGCGCGTCGCGATATTTTCGCCTGCTCGCCCCCCTGTACTTTCCCGCTTTTCAGATGTTGGATCTACAGGATTACGATCTCATTATCAGTAGCACCTCTAGCTTCGCGAAAGCGGTGAGAAAAAATCCCAAAGCCATACATATTTGCTTCTGCCATAATGTCACGCGTTTTCTCTGGGATACCCGCACCTACCTTCAGGAGTATAAAGACTTTAACGCTTACACCCCCGTCATCGAATGGTTTTTCGAGTTCATGCGAGAGATCGATCTGGGGGTGGCGAGCAACCCGGATATTTACGTCGCGAATTCTAGTATCGTCGCCGAGAGAATCCAAAAGATCTACAACAAAAACGCGCTCGTGATCAACTATCCCATCGACAGCGACAAGTTTTTCGCGCTCGATGAAAAAGAGGACTTTTACCTGGTTTCCTCCCGTTTACTGTCGTATAAAAGAATCGATATTATCGTCGAGGCTTTTAACTGGTTAGGATGGCCCTTACTGATCGTCGGAGACGGGCCGGAGCGGGAACGTTTACAGGCGAAAGCGTTAGATAATATTCAATTTTTAGGCTACGTGAGCGATAAACTGCGGGGGTATTTAATGGCGAAAGCCCGCGCTTTAGTGATCGCGGCGCTGGAAGATTACGGGTTAGTCCCGATCGAGGCGAACGCCAGCGGAACCCCGGTGATCGCCTACGGGGCCGGGGGAGTCACGGACACGCAAATTTCCGGACAGACGGGGATCTTATTTAAACCGCAAACCCCGTCCGGGTTAATCGAAGCGCTCGTCGAGTCGAGAAAGATCTCGTGGAACTATTCGCGGATTCGCGAGCGGGCGATCGAGAATTTTTCGGAACAAGTTTTCTTGGAAAAAATCGCGAAACTGATCCGGCAGGTAAGCGGTGAGACGGTGATCGATCCTATAAACCCCTCGATCGCCCCGGAGAGTTCGGATATTTTTTCCCTGCCGCGACTCTCCTCTTTTTATCCGGGTAATTGAAGCGAGATTTCTATGATCGAGTCAACCGATGTCGGGTACGGACAACTGCTCGCGATCCTCTGGCGGCGACGCTTTTGGTTTTCGGGCGTATTTATCAGCGTTTTCCTGGTAGCGAGTTTTTTCGCCCTGCAAAAAAAGCCTACTTACATGAGTTCCATGCAACTTTTAGTCGAACCGAACTATCAACCGAAACCGGAAAGAGAGTCGGGTACGGCGAATACTTTTATCGAGAATAACTTTCAAATCGACTACGCCACGCAATTAAATTTATTGCGTGGTTCCGTCCTCATCCGAAAAGCGATCGATAAAGTTAAAAAGGAGTATCCGCGATTAACGATCGCCGCCATTCAGAGGAACTTGCTTCTCGAACAGATCCGGACCGAGAAAACGGAAACGAAAATTTTTAATATCGCGTTTTCCGCCGGCGATCCGATCGAGTCCCTGAAAATTCTCCAGGCGATGCGGGAGGTGTACCAGGAATACAATTTAGAGCAACAGCAGAAGCGTCTGAGCGACGGACTGGGTTTCGTCAATAAACAGTTACCCCTGGCGCGTCAGAATCTGCGCTCGGCCGAGGTGGCGCTCAAACAATTCCGGGCGGCCAATAACCTGATCGACCCGCAGGCGGAGGCGAACACGCTCGTCGCCGGGATCCGGGCGATCGAGGCGGAACGGGAGAGCCTGAAAGCGCAGTACCGGGAGGCGCGGGTTCGCCGGGAACTCCTGCAAAAAAACCTCGATCGCCCCGGGGGAGAGCGGGTTCTCGATTCTTCCCGCTTGAGTCAGTCCACGCGCTACCAGAACCTGCTAACGAATATTCAAGAGACGGAACTGGCTCTCGCGGAACGGCGCTCGATGTTTACCGACTCTCACCCGCTAGTGCGAGAATTACTGGAAAAACGCCAGAATATTCAAAAACTGCTCCGGGAGGAAAAAGAAAAAATCTTGGGGAAAGCGTCGCCGGCCGAATCCGACACGGCCCTGCAAAAACAGGGACAGTACAGCCCGATCGACCTGGAAACGATCACCACCCTCCTGAACACCGATCTCGCCGCGCGGGGTCTACAGGAGCGAGAGAGGAGTCTGGCGAAAACGGAAGCCCAACTACAGGCCGAACTGGCGCGTTTTCCCGCGTGGATCTCCGAGTACAATCGGCTCTCGCAGGAGGTAGAGGTACGGCGAACCACGCTCCAACAACTGTTACAAGCCCAGCAGACGTTAGCGATCGAACTCGATCGGGGCGGGTTTAACTGGCAGGTGGTGGAGTCGCCGCGAGCCGGGGTCAAGGTCGGCCCGAACCGGGCGCGAGATCTGTTGGTCGCCGGGGTGGTCGCCCTATTCGTGGGGGGGATCGCCGCGTTCGCGCGCGAGACGCTGGACGATTCGATCCACACCTCGGATCAACTGGAACGGCAGGGAGTCCTCCCCCTGTTGGGTGCCACCCCCAAATGGCGACCGCTAGAGGCGCGGGGGGCGAATCTCGGTTTCCCGTGGCGCGCGTCGCCGGAGGAAACCTCGCCGATCCTGTCGATCGTCGGCTGGCAACCGTTCCGGGAATCCCTGGATCTCATTTACAAGACCCTACAACTGCTCGAACCCGGCACGACGCGCCGATCGCTGGCGATCGCCTCGACCCTACCCGGCGAGGGAAAATCGACGCTAACCCTGGGGCTGGCCCTGAGCGCGGGACGTTTACACCGGCGGGTGCTGGTGATCGATGCCAACCTGCGCGAACCGTTCCTCCACGAACTGTTTCAACTGCCCAACGACCAGGGACTGTCCAACTGGCTGGCCGGGGAGAGCGATCGACCCTCCCCCCACGCGCTCTCGTTCGCGGGATCGAGTATCGATTTACTGACCGCCGGGCCGAAGCCGAAAGATCCCGTCAAACTGTTGACCTCCCGACGCATGGAGGAACTGATGGAGGAATTCGGGCGGCTTTACGATTTGATCCTGCTCGATACCCCGGCGATTTTAGGTCGGGTGGATGCCTTGCAGATCGCCTCGCAAGCGAAGGGGACGATTCTGGTGGCCCGGCTCGATCGAGTTACCCAATCCCAGATCGCCGAGGCCACGGAACGACTCAGACCGTTATCCCCCCTGGGTATCATCGCCAACGGCGCGCGAGAGGTATCTTACCCGCGCGAGATCGCCGAGCGTAACGGTCAAGTCTCCTTTTCCAAGGAATCCTCCGCCAGAAACTGAATCCCGACCCCGGTACGGGCGGGTTTCCCGAAACCCCCCTCCCGGCTCCCGACTCCCGACTCCTACCCCAAGCGGAAGGTGTAACAACGATGACATCTAGCGTTCTCTTGAAACGGTATCAGATTATATCCCTACCGTCGGAAGCCCCGTTTTCCGGCTCGGGTTGTCCCCCCTGTTCTCTGAAATGGCGTAGCCGGGTTCTCTGGGTACGGGCGACGGACGGGGGAAACCGGTTATCCCTCCCGGCGCTAGAGAACGAGCGCTGGTTAATCGATTGCTTGAGCCGCTCCAAGGTGAGAGAGGTGTGTCTCGATCCCGCGCTCGGGGCAGAAGCGATCGAGTTTTGGGCGAACGCCTGCGGGCGGGCGGGGAAAACGCCGATCCTGCGATTGTCCGGGAGAACCGCCCCGATCGGGCGCGAATTCTTGTCCTGGCGGGTAAAACGGCTCCTCGATCGGGCGATCGCCGCTTTTCTCCTGCTCCTGTCCGGCCCTATCTTCCTCGCGCTCGCTTATAAAGCCCGAACCGACTCGTCCGGGCCGCTGTTCTCCCGACAGTGGCGCGTGGGAGAGAACGGGCGACTGTTTCAACTCCTCGAATTCCGCCCGGCGCGGGTGGACGCGGACTCCCCCTCCCCGCCGGGTACGGGCGATCGCCGCCGGTACGGCCTGGACGAACTGCCGCGACTGGTGAACGTCCTGCGCGGCGAGATCAGTTTCGTGGGGACGCGTCCGGGAACGATTCCCGAGGCGCTCCGGCCCGGTTCGCCCGCGCGAAAACACGGGAAGGCACTGCCCGGAATCACCGGACTCTGGCGGCTGACGGAACGGGCCGAACCGCGCGATCCGGGAACGATCGAGCGCCGCGATCTCGAATACCTCCGGGCATGGACGCTCTGGAAAGATCTCGCGATCTTGCTCGGGACGATTCCCGCGGTTCTATCCGGTACGGGGGACGATTGAATTCCCGAGAGAAAAGGCAAATCCCGTCCACCTTTTCCCCTTACCGGCAAGTCTTTCCTGTTTTGAGAAAATCGGCGGAAGGAGTCCGAATCCATTCGAGCGAAAGCGTTCGCTCGCGATTTTTCCGCCCGTCGAAGGAGGTTTTCCCGTCCGATGAAAATCACGAACGCTCGCGCGCGGTTCTTGCTGGTGGTCATCCTCGTCCTGGCGGCGATCTTTCGTTTCGAGGCGATCGATCAACCCTTCGTCGAGAGCAATAGTTGGCGAGAGGCCAGTACCGCGATGATGGCGGAGAATTTTTTCCGCGGTAACTGGAATATCTTGTACCCGGAAATTAGTTGGGACGGTCCCGGCCCGAGCTATAACGGGCGCGAACTACAAACCGTCAGCTATCTAGCCGCCTTACTGTATACCGTCTTCGGTCAGCACGACCCGATCGGGCGCTCGATCGCCGTTTGTTTCGGGCTATGGGGAATTTTCGCCCTCTATAAACTCACCGCGAGCGTTTGGGATCGGGAGCGGGGTTTGATGGCGGCCGCGGTCATGGCGGTGATTCCGGGGAGCGTTTTTGTCGATCGGCAATTTTTGCCCGACCCCGCGATGGTCGCCCTGATCACCACTTCCGCCTGGTTGCTCGTCCGCTACTGTCAGACCGAACGTTTACCCTATCTCGTCCTGGCAAGCTCGATCGGCGCGTGGGGGGTTCTAACCAAGCTGACCGGCGCGATCGTGGCCATCCCGATGATTTACGCGAGCGTCACTATTTTACGGGGTAGACGGAGACTCGATCTCCGGGGGCTTTTACCTCTCGCGATCGCGACGGGACTGGCTCTTATCCCCGTTGTCGCGTACTATCTCTGGGCGCGGTATCTAGCCCTGAATTACCCTCCCTTCCATTTCGCCGGCGCGGGCAGTTGGCTATGGGATCGCGGATTCATCGAGTGGCTCCGCGAGAAATACTATCTACCGCAACTCTATTCGGTTTTCAGTAGCTGGTTCTGGACGAAACCGGCGATCGCGCTGGTTCTGGCCGGACTGATGGTACGCCCCCCGTACCGGTCGCGGGAGGGGAAAAACTCGATCGGCAAAGCTCCCTGGTTTTTCCATTGGTGGCTGGTCGGGGTGGGCTGGTATTACCTGATCGGTTGTAAGCATCTAGTCGAGCAACCGTACAATTTTCATCTGATTAATCCCCCGGGGGCGGCACTGTCCGGACACGCGCTCGTCACCCTCGCCGCCTTTCTAAAACGGCGATTCCATTTCTCGGTGGCGCTCGCGGGGGTACTCGCTATCCTCTTAACCGTTCGCGCTTACGGGTATCGCGGACTCGGTATCGTGTACAAGCCTTATATCGCGCCCAGTTACCGACTCGGTTTGGAACTGCGCGCTCTCGCGAAACCCGACGATCTGGTTCTCAGTATCGCCGACGAGGTGGGAACCCCGGTGATGATCTATTACAGCCGGAGACGGGGTTGGATTTTCCCCCCGGCCTGGTCGAAAATTCCCTGGTGGGAGGATCTACCGTCCGGATCGGATCGAGCGTTAATCGCGATGTTAAACGATTTGCGGGGCAAAGGGGCCGATTGGCTCGGGATCGCCGCTTCCCAACACGAAAAGCTACAGGTTAGTAACCCTCGATTTATCGAGTACATCGGGCGGAATTTCGATTTGAAATATCGAGATGAATCGGGTTTGATTTATTTTCTGGCTTCCCCGACAGAGGTTCGCGGGGAGCCGTCGCTTTAAAATCGCTTACCCCATCTTATTGCTCTATGAGTGAAAATAATTTTCGCGCGAGAGTTCCCCCGATCGAGAACGCGGTACGCCCGCTCTGGTCGGTGATGATTCCCGCCTATAACCGAGGGGACTACCTGCGGGAAACGTTAGCCGACGTACTCGCCCAAGATCCCGGCCCCGAGATCATGCAGATCGAGGTGATCGACGATTGCTCCCCGGAGGAAGATCTCGAAGCGATCGTCCGGGAGGTGGGCGGCGGCCGGGTCGGTTTCTATCGACAACCGTACAATGTCGGCCACGTCAAAAATTTTCAAACCGGTCTGGAACGTTCCACCGGAAGACTGATCCATCTCTTACACGGGGACGATCGGGTTCGACCGGGCTTTTACGAAAAAATGCGGGCCGCCTTCGCGCGACACCCGGAGATCGGGGCGGCTTTCTGCCGTCATATCTTCATCGACGAACGGGGACACTGGTTGTATCTCTCGTCCCTGGAGCGATCGACCGACGGGATACTGGAGAACTGGCTAGAGCGCATCGCGGTGGAACAACGGATTCAAACCCCCTCGATCGTCGTCCGGCGGGAGGTTTACGAGCGCTTGGGCGGCTTCGATCGTCGTTTGCCCGGGAGTTGCGAGGACTGGGAGATGTGGGTCCGGATCGCCGCGCGCTATCCGGTCTGGTACGACACCGAACCCCTCGCCCTGTATCGGGTACACGCGAACTCGATTACCGGAGGGCAACTCGGGAGCGCGGCGGATCTCCGGGACGCGCGCCGGGCGATCGCCATCTTTGAGGCCGATTTACCCGCCGGGAGCGCCGCTCGACTGACGGCGAAAGCCCTGGAGAATTGGGCGGTCAACGCGATCCGCCACACGATTCCCGAGCGATTGGCCGAAAACGATCTTCCCGGCGCGCGCGCCCAGTTGTGGGAGGCCCTGCGAACCAGCCGGGCCCCGAGCGTGTGGTTACAACTCCTCGCGCTGGGTCTCCGACTCGGGAAACGCCGGTCGATCGATATCCTCCGTACCCTCGCCGGGGAGAACCGACAACCCGGCCGGATCTCGTAAATCCCGCGGGGGAGGCATCCGGGAGGGTCGATCTCCGCGACCGTCTCGAAAGTCCGCGCTCTTGCCGTTACCGAACTGAAAGATTATGAACGATCGTCCGTTAGTTTCCAGTATCATTATCTTTTTCAATGCCGAGCGGTTTTTCGAGGAGGCGATCGAGAGCGTGTTCGCCCAGACGTACGAGAACTGGGAACTGATCCTCGCCGATGACGGCTCTACCGACGGCAGTACGGCGCTGGCCCGGGGTTACGCCGATCGCTATCCCGAGAAAGTCCGCTATCTCGAACACGAGGGACATCAAAACCGCGGGATGAGCGCGACCCGGAATCTGGGTATCCGTCACGCGCGGGGCGAGTATATCGCGTTCCTGGACTCGGATGACGTGTGGCTACCGAACAAATTAGAGCGTCAGGTGACGCTGGCCCGATCGAATCCTTCCGCGGCCCTGATCTACGGCAAGAGCCTCTACTGGGAAAGTTGGACCGGCGCGCCCGAGGATAGCCAACGCGACTCGATTCCCGATAGTTACGTTCCGGCGGATACCCTCTACTCTCCCCCGGCCCTCTTGCTCCTGTGCTACCCTCTCGGCGAGGCTCTCCCCCCCGGGCCGACCGATCTCTTTCTACGGCGGGACGCGGTAGAGAAGGTGGGAGGCTTCGAGGAAGGATTTAGTAAAATCTATCAAATGTACGAGGATCAAGCGTTTTTAACGAAATTTTATCTGGATTTCCCCGTTTACGTGTCCGGCGAGTGCTGGGATAAATACCGATTACATCCCGATTCTTGTTGCGCGACGGTCAGTCGCTCCGGTAACTACGATCGGGTTCGCCTTTACTTTTTAACTTGGTTTGAAAACTATTTAAATCGGCGGGGAATCGCCGATAGCGAGATTCGTTCCGCTCTCGATCGGGCTTTCTTTCCCTATCGCTACCCGCTTCTCTCCCGGGCGCGGAAATTTCTCGGGCGAGCGCGAAGACTGCCGGACAAGCTCCGAAAAATGGTGAAGCGTCGATAGTCCGGAGGGGGCGATCGACGGGTTTTTCGAGGGAAGTAGGGAAGCTTCGACCGAAACGACCCCGCTCCGAGCGAGAAATTTTGCCCTGAAAAAGAAAGACCTGTAATCCCTTATTTTCCGGTCAGGAGGACAAATCCCAAAAGTTCATCGAACGAGAAACGAGAATCCTGTCAAATTTATCCCGATCGCGTGATTTTAGCTGGAAAAGCGTTGAGAAATTGTTCCTTTGCGGGAAGTCTCATGAATAAAGAACGAATCAAACAATTTTCTCAAAGAATTTTACCCGCCCCGGTTTATCGCTGGCTGAAAGACCGATGGCACGTCTATCAATGTCGGCCGCCGCTCGGAATGACCCGGTGGGGGGATCTGCGGCGCCTGGAACCGATCGATTCCCGTTGGGGATTTAGCCGGGGACAGCCGATCGATCGCTACTACATCGAGAAATTTCTCGCCCGTCACGCGGGAGATATTCGAGGGAGGGTTCTGGAGATGGCCGATCGGCGGTATACCGAGCGATACGGGGGCGATCGGGTGACGCGAAGCGACGTGCTACACGTCGAGGAGGGCAACCCGGAGGCGACGATCGTGGCCGATCTCACCGACGCGCCCCAGATTCCCGACGAGAGTTTCGACTGCTTTATCCTGACGCAAACCCTCCAATTCATTTACGAAACCCGACCGGCCCTGAAAACGGCCCATCGAATTCTCAAGCCGGGGGGGATTCTCCTGGTCACGATCTCGGGTATCAGTCCCATGAGCGATCCGGAATGGAGTCGCGGTTGGTTTTGGAATTTCACCACCCTATCGGCGCGAAGGCTGTTCGAGGAGGTTTTCCCCGATGGGAGTTTCGAGGTGGAAAGTTTCGGTAATATTTTGAGCGCCATCGCCTTTCTTCAGGGATTGGCGAGTCGGGAGTTACGCGGGGAAGAGTTAGAGTACCGCCATCCCGGTTTTCCGGTCACGATCGCCGTCCGGGCGGTGAAATCCAACGCGGGATAAAAGGTTTTTAGCTATCAGCTTTTCGAGCGTCAGTTTTCTAAGATTTTTTAACCGATAACGATTTTATATTTTATCGATGTCGCGATTCATGTTTGTCTCTCTAAAAACTCGATAATTCTGGAAGATAAAAAAAGGGAGCGCTTCTGTAGCCGACCGCCTTCGGCCTCCTATCCTGGCGGGAGATTGGGAATTTTCCCCTATTTTTTTAGTCTATCGAGAGCTTACCCATGAATTCCCCCGGAGACGATCCCGATCGAGCGCTCGTAACCGGATCGGGACAATCACCGACCTCCGGCCCTCGGGAACCGGCAACCGTCAAGATTTTGGGTGGCCCCGGGAAACCGGCAACCATTTCCCGGGGCCGACCAACGGGTCAGAAGCCTCGCCCCCTCGCGGCGATCGCCTCTTCTCGGGGTTTACATCCCCTCACTCCGCCCTCACTATTCCCGATTGCCTGTTGCCTTTAATTTTCAAAATGGTCTAAGGAGTTAAAACGTGAATCGATTACAACGGGGGTTTCGCAAGGTACGCAAACGACTCGCCCGATCGAGGGGGGTGATCTTGATGTACCACCGCGTGGCGGCGGCGGACATCGATCCCTGGGAATTGTGCGTTTCGCCCCGAAATTTCGCCGAACACCTGCAAGTTCTTCAGAGCGAGGCCCGTCCCCTGGGCTTGCGGGAATTCGCCCGATTGAATCGAGAGGGCCGACTACCGGAACGGGCGGTGGCGATCACCTTCGATGATGGCTACGCGGATAACCTGTATCACGCGCGGCCGTTACTGGAAACTTACGGGATTCCCGCCACCGTTTTCGTGGCCGCGGGCTATATCGGCAAAGGCGAAGAATTCTGGTGGGACGAGTTAGCGCGCCGGCTGTTCGGGCCCGGGAAACTGCCGGAAAAGCTCGCGCTAGAGTTCGATGGGAAGATCGAGCGTTGGGAGGTCGGGACGGACTCGGACGCGTCCCGGAACCATTCCCTAACGACCGCGCCGCCGGGTTCCCGACTCCATCTCTATCGCTCCCTCTGGCAGAGATTACTCCCCCTCGCGGACGACGAGCGGCGTTGGCGATTGCGAGAGATCGCCCGGTGGGCCGGGGGAGAGGGAGAGGCCCGGGCCGATGACCTACCGCTCGATCGACCGGAACTAGAGAAACTAGCGGACAGCGAGGCGATCGAGATCGGCGCGCACACGCTCACCCACCCTTTCCTACCCGCCCGCCCGCCCGCCGAACAGCGGGACGAGATCCGGGAGGGCAAGAAACGGTTAGAAGAGATGCTCGATCGACCGGTGACGAGTTTTTCCTATCCCTTCGGCGGGTACACGCCGGAGACGATCGAGGGGGTTCGAGCGGCCGGGTTCGATCTAGCCTGTTCGACGGTGACGGAAAGTTGCTGGCGACAGAGCGAGCGATGGCAACTCCCCCGTCCGGGAGTGGGCGACTGGAACGGAGAGGAATTTTCCCGACAATTAGCGAGGTGGTTTACCGATGATTAGAAAACCGTTAGTGTCCTGTATTATTATCTTTTTTAACGCCAAGAAAGAAACCTTCTTCGAGGAAGCGATCGAGAGCGTTCTGGCGCAAACCTACGAGAACTGGGAACTGATCCTCGCCGATGACGGTTCCCGCGACGAGAGTACGGCGATCGCCCTCGATTACGCCCGCCGCTACCCGGACAAAATTCGCTACGTCGATCACGAGGGCCATGAAAACCGCGGCATGAGCGCGACGAGAAATCTGGGCATCCGTCACGCGAGGGGCGAGTATATCGCGTTTCTGGACGCGGATGACGTGTGGTTCCCCCAGAAGTTAGCGGAACAGGTTCCCCTGCTCGAAGCGCGCCCGACGGTCGCCATGCTCTACGGCAGAACCCAATACTGGTTTAGCTGGACGGAGAACAATCCCTGTATCTGGCGCCGGAGTCCCAAGGAGGAATGGGGGGATTTTCTAACCGTTACCAGCCGACGATTCGATACCTCGATCGAACCGGCCGAACAACTCGTGCTTTTCCTAGAAAACCGCCTGATCTATCCCTGTATGTGCAGTGTTCTCATCCGTCGCGAGAGTATCGAGAAGGTCGGGGGATTCGAGGAAGAGTTTCGGAACGCGCTCGAAGATGTCGCCTTTCACTCGAAGATCTTCTTACATTACCCCGTGTACGTGTCCAGTAAATGTTGGGATCGCTACCGGATTCACCCGAAAAGTTTCTGGAATTCGGACGGGCGGGAGTCCCAGCACGTCGGTCGCCTGAATTATTTACTCTGGTTAGAATCCTATCTACGGGAGCGGGAAATTGACGATCCGAAAGTTTGGAGAGCTTTGGAAAAAGATCTTTGGGCGCACCGGCATCCCCGAGTACACCGTCAGTTAGAACGCCTCCGACACCCTCTCCGAACGCTACAAAATATAGTCCGAAAATTCCAGAAAGAATCGCTCGATATCCCCCGCCCCGTCGCGCTCGCGGATTCCCCGCTACCGAACCCGATCGAGAGACAAGAAGTCGCGCTCTCCCCGCTTTCTCTATCGGACCTCTCGCGAAAATCGAAAATCTCGCCCTGGGATAGAAGTCAGGAGAAAACAGGAGAGGTAAAAAAAATCTAAACAGATCGAACGCCTAGATTCTCGCTAAATATTTTTAAACTCGTTAGCCGGATTCGGATTTTCACGCTCACTTTTGCCGGAGGTCTCTCGTAAAGTACCGAGTTTTACCGATTTCCTAAAATCAAACGATCGTTCGAGATTCGGGATAGATTATACCGATTCTGGAAAATCGAGCTACAGTCCCCCATCTGGGTAAGGGAGAGGCTTCCTCGCCCGATCTATAGCGAATATTTTCCGAATTAGTACGATCGCGAATTTTCAAAACCGGACAGGCTCGCGGGAAAAGGGGAACGCCGCTCCGTTCCTCTTTTTTCCTCCATCCATCTCCCCGTTAGAATTCCAGAAAATCGGGATCAGAACTCTCGCCCCAAAAACCCAGATAAAATGATTTTTTCTTTCGCCAGATCGATTATCAAAATCGTAAAAAATACGCGAGCTTGGAAAGATAATTATATTATCATCCGAGAGTTTAAATATTTTCCGAACATCGCCATCCTCGCCCTGATCTCGACGATCGCGGGCGCGCTCTTGGAAGGAGCGGGAATCGGTCTGTTGGTCACGTTCCTCCAAAGTTTAACCGATCCGAAGGCCGAGCCGTTCCGGATCGGGATTCTCTGGTTCGATCGGGTGTTTCTCGGGGTGGACGAGTCGCCCATCGTTCGGGTGCAACGGATCGGGATTCTGATCCTGTTCATCACCTGGACGCGATGCGCGATCAATTACCTGGCGCACGTCTGCACGGAAATCACCCAAGAAAAATTACTCGATCGCCTGCGGGTTAGAATTTTCGAGCAACTTCAAGCCTTTCAGTTAAGCTTTTTCTCGAAAAGTCGCTCCGGGGAACTGATGAACACGCTGACGACCGAGATCGAGCGGTTACGGCAAACGTTTAGCGCGTTTTCCTTCCTGGTCACCACGAGCTTCAGCGTTCTCGTGTACACGGTCTCCCTCTTCCTCCTCTCTTGGAAACTGACGCTGATCGCGTTCGGGCTGTTTAGCCTGTTAACCGTCGGCCTGACCACCTTAAACCGGAAAATCCGGGAGGCGAGTTTCGAGACGACCCGGGCCAGCGGACAGTTCACCTCGATCGCCATCGAGTTTATCTCCGGGATTCGCACCGTTCAAGCGCACGCGGCGCAGGATTTCGAGCGTCGTCGATTCTACCGGGCGAGCGCGGCGATCGTCCGGGCGAACCGGAAGTCGATCCGGTTTTGGGGGTTGGTGAAACCCCTCGCCGACGCTCTAGCCACGACGGTGATCGTCGGGATGTTGATCTTCGCCTTCGCGTTTTTCGTCAGTCGGAATTTAATCAGTATCGCCTCGCTGTTAACCTTTTTCTTCGTCCTTTTCCGGTTTGTCCCCCTCCTACAGATCGTCAATAATGTCCGGGCGCAGTTAAACGGTCTTGTCGGTTCGCTCGACGACGTGAGACGATTTCTCTCCCCCGACGATAAACCCTATTTCCAAAATGGCGCTCGGATTTTTGCCGGGTTAACCCGATCGATCGAATTGGTCGAGGTCGATTTCGGTTACGATCCGGAGCGGTTGATCCTCCAGGATATCGATCTGACGATCGAGCGCGGGCGGATGACCGCGCTGGTGGGGGCTTCCGGGGCCGGCAAGACCACGCTAGTCGATTTAATCGCCCGTTTCCACGATCCGGTGCGGGGTCGGATCTTCATCGACGGGATCGATCTTTCCAGCTTGGAAATCGGTTCCCTACGCCGGAGGATGGCGATCGTCAGTCAGGATACGTTTATTTTCAATACCTCGGTTCGTGACAATATCGCCTACGGTCTGGAGGGGGTTCCCGAGTCCGACGTGATCGAGGCGGCCCGGTTAGCCCACGCCCTAGAATTTATCGAGGAACTACCGGAAGGGTTCGCCACCGTTCTCGGCGATCGGGGGGTCCGTCTGTCCGGGGGTCAGCGTCAACGGATCGCCATCGCCCGCGCGCTCCTGCGCGACCCGGAGATCCTGATTCTCGACGAGGCGACCAGCGCGCTGGATTCGGTCTCGGAACGCGCGATCCAGAGTTCGATCGAGAAACTTTCCCTCGGCCGGACGGTGATCGCGATCGCCCACCGTCTCTCGACGATCGCCCGGGCCGACGAGGTGGTCGTCCTCGAAGCCGGGCGGATCGTCGAGCGGGGCAGTTACGAGGAACTGTTAGCGCGACAGGGCAAACTATGGAAATACCATCAGGCACAACATACCGTAGCGCTGTGAAGGCAGGAGTCAGGAGTCAGAAGTCAGGAGTCAGAAGTCAGGAGTCAGGAGTCAGGAGTCAGGAGTCAGAAGTCAGGAGTCAGGAGTCAGGAGTCAGGAGTCAGGAG
>NZ_JBAFSM010000057.1:0-28446 GCF_036688125.1 Pannus brasiliensis CCIBt3594
ATCTCCCTCACCTCCCTCACCTCCCTCATCTCCCTCACCTCCCTCATCTCCCTCATCTCCCTCACCTCCCTCACCTCCCTCATCTCCCTCACCTCCCTCATCTCCCTCACCTCCCTCACCTCCCTTACCCCCCTCACCTCCTGACTCCCTACTCCCGCTTCAATTCAATCCCAAGACCTTTTTGAGTACGGCTTGATCTTCGGGTTTGGCGGAAAAGCGGCCTTGTTCCACGTCTCTGACCCAACTCTGGCTTTTTCCGGCCAGTTGCGCTAACTGTCGCTGACTGATGCCCTGACTTTTGCGCGCGCTGAGGATCTGTTCCGAGGAGAGATTGAAGGATTTTCGGGTCTGCATTTTCCGGTTGACCCGTTGTTGTTTTTTCTTCTCCAGTTTCGCGAGTTGTTGTTCCCAGTCCGCGGGGAGGTCGAATTGGAGGATTCGCGCGCGTTGGAGTAGTTTCCATTTGCCGCGGGGACTGGCATCGGTGAGACTTCGATCGCTCGAACCGTCGGCGATCCAGAAATCGAGCGCCTCGTCCGCGTCTTCGGGAAGATCGGCGAGTTTCGCCCAGAGCGGTTGGATTTCCGGGGGATAGGTCACGGGATCGAAGACGGGTTTAATGCCGTAGTGGTTCAGGACTTCTAGATCGCTCTCGAAGGCTTTGATCAGCCGTTTTCTCTGCTCTCTCTTGGAGTTGGATTGCATGACTTTTTCCTCCCCGTAGGCGACCCGTAGCAGGGTGGGGACGGTGATACATTGCTTGCTTCCCATCTTGGTTTTGAAGAGCAACCAGAGCATCATCCGTAACGCGCCTTGATGCTGTTGCCAGATGCTCATGGTGGTTCCGAGGAGAAAGCGCGGTAGGGAACCGTACTGGTAGAAAGCGGTACGACGACGGTAACTATATTTATTCAAGAAGTATTTCGCCCAGATTCCCGCTTGAATGGTAAAGGTGATGCCGGTTAGGTGTTTGCAACCTAGCTCGTCGGTCTGAAAATGGTGTTTGATCTCCCTCGCGTGCCAGATCCGGCTTTCGGGGATCGAGAATCCGTTCACTTTTCCCTGTTGCGGCCACTCGATCGAGGCGAGAAGCTGGCAGGATTGATGGACGAGGGTTTTGATCAGGGTTAATTTGCTCGGTTTACTGAGATCCTTGCGTTTGTCGAGTCCGAGATATTTCTCGATCTGTTGGTCGTTGAGGGTGAATTCCTGTTCCCACGGTTTATCGAGCAGGGTGACGTGAGCGGCGAAAATCAGGTGCATACAGGCCGCGCGGGGATCGATCGATTCGATCGCTCTCGCCGCGCTCTCTTCGTCGAGGGCTAACGGATTCTCGGCTTCGAGATCGTCGGTCAATCGGAAGGCGATCGATCCCCGTCCCTGTTTCACCGGTTTCTCGTAGCGCGACGCGCCCCCCTCGTCGGTTTTCCAGGGTAGGATCGGGGCGCTGGTGAGGAGATTACAGGCTTCCCAGATTACCATCGAGGAGGCGAAGGGATTATTTTTGCCGTTCGCGAACAGATCCGGGCCGATCTCCGGGTGATCGATACTTTTATAGCGGCCTTTTTTCGCCTGGAAGGGAATGGGACTGCCGATGGGACAGCTAACGACGCAGATCGGCGCGTCCGCGTATCCCTCGCAGTTATTACACAGTCCCGCTTCTATCCAGTATTCTCCTCCCTCGCTCCGGATCGCCCCCGTCGGACATTCCGGCTTACAAGTTCCGCAACTATAACAACTGTCTGGGATCGTATAAGACATAATCCTTCTCTCGAACGCTGTAGGATGGAGACACGGTTCAATCCGATAAGTTATCCGTCTCGCTAAAATGACCTCGGATACTTTCGGGAAAAATATCGAGTACGAAGTTTAGAAAGCGGGGGCGGTAAGCGGCTAGATAGAGCCGTAGTTAGAAAAGACAAAAAAGAGTTTTAATTTCCTTGATTAACGCTAAATTTAAAGCGATCGCTCGAACCGCTTTCTCTGGCGATCGAGCGTCCTGTAGACGGGAACGGGGCTTTACCAGAGAATGGATAGCGGTACAATCGGTCTTTACGGTTATTTATACTTAAATAATATGTCGGAAAATATTTTGACACTTTGTTCACAATAATCACTTTAACTTTTTTTAATATTCTTAATATTTGTCTGTCCATCGCGGACTTTATTCTCTTTTTAAATAGTTTTAAAACGTTTTTCGCATCTTCTGAAAAGGGGAATAGCGATCGGAACGGAAAAATTCCGACGCGGTGAGGCACTAAAAATCTACCGGTAGGGGGATACCGAACCGAAAATACACGGGGGATACAACCTTCGAGCTTCCGCTAGTCCTCTTCCTGTCCCGGCCAGAGCAGTTTAACGGCTAACAGGGCGAAACCGAGCGCGGCGATCGCTTTGAGGGCTTTCGCGGGTAAGAATCCGGCCACGCTTCCCCCCGCGAGGACTCCGAGAAAACTGGCGAGGATCAACGCGGCGATCGATCCGAACAACACGGCGCGGGGCGATTTCGAGCTACTACCGAGCGCGATGGCGGCTAACTGACTTTTATCGCCAATTTCCGCGAGAAAAACGGTCATGAAAGTTAATCCGAAGAGTTGCCATTCCATTGGTTTAGGAGTCAGGAGGTAGGAGTCAGGAGTCGGGAGGCAGGAGGCAGGAGGCAGGAGGCAGGAGGCGAAGAAATCCACAGATTTTGGGGTTAATTATGACAGAATAACCTAAAATTCGAGAATATCGCCTACCAATAAGCCGCTGATCAAGAGAAGTAAGAGCGCGACGGAGATATTTAGCGTTCGCGGGGAGAGACGACGGGCGATCCAACAACCGACGCTTACCCCTAAGAGACTGGTGGCTACCAATGCCGCGGCCGCTCCCGCGAAGACCACCCACGGAGAGCGAGATTCGGCGCTCATTAATAAGGTCGCCAGTTGTGTTTTATCCCCGAGTTCGGCGAAAAAGATGGTGAAAAAGGTAGAGCTAAAAACCGACCAAAAACTCCAGGAGGGTTTATTTTCTTGGATTTTGACGGGAGAATCGAGTTTCGGGGCGATCGATTGGCTGGCTGTCATTGGCGGGAGAAAAGGGGGGAACGGTTTTCATAATCTTTTCATAATAGTATAGCCCCCTCCCCCCCGATCGACAAGAAAGCTCGCGCGACGGGTTAACCGAACACTTTCTCGCTAATTTGCAGGACTTCACCCCGCGCCCAGCGATCGGCTTCGAGAATATCCTCTAGCGTCGGCTGTTTGGTGTTTTTCGTGGTGAAACGCTCGCAAACCCGTTCGATTACTCGGGGAATGTCGAGAAAACCGATTCTTTCGGCGAGAAAGAGGGCGACGGCTTGTTCGTTGGCGGCGTTGAGTACCGCGGGCATGGCTCCCCCGGAGCGTCCGGCGGCGTAGGCGAGTCCCATACAGGGATATTTGTCGTGATCCGGTTCTTTGAAGGTTAAATTACCCGCTTTTACGAGATCCAGGCGTTCCCAGTCGGTATAGATGCGATCGGGCCAGGAAAGCGCGTATAACAGGGGTAAACGCATATCCGGCCAGCCCAATTGCGCGAGTACGGAGGTATCCTGTAACTCGATCAGGGAGTGGATGATACTTTGGGGATGGATGACGATCTCGATCGAATGGTAGTCCACGCCGAAGAGATAATGGGCCTCGATCACTTCCAAGCCTTTATTCATCAGCGTCGCGGAATCGATCGTGATTTTTTTTCCCATCGACCAGTTCGGATGTTTCAGCGCGTCCGCGACCGTTACCTGACTTAATTTTTCCACGGGGAGATCCCGGAACGCGCCCCCCGACGCGGTGAGGATGATCTTTCTCAATCCCCCTTCCGGGACTCCCTGCAAGCATTGAAAAATCGCCGAGTGTTCCGAGTCCGCGGGGAGTAATTTTACCCCGTGTTTCTCGATTAACGGTAATACGACCGGGCCGCCGGCGATCAGGGTTTCCTTGTTCGCGAGCGCGATATCTTTACCGGCCTCGATGGCGGCGATCGTCGGGAGTAAGCCGGCACAACCGACAATCCCGGTAACGACGCTTTCCGCGTCCCCGTAGCGCGCGACCTCGATAACTCCCGATTCTCCCGCGAGAACGATCGGGCGATAATCGAGATCGGCGATGAGGGTTTTTAAATCTTCTAGGCGGGATTCATCGCGGATAGCGACGATTTCCGGGCGAAATTGGCGGATCTGTTGGGCGAGAAGGGCGATATTATTACCGGTCGCCAAACCGATGACTTGAAACTGTTCGGGATGGTGGGTGACGATATCGAGGGTTTGAGTACCGATCGAACCGGTAGAACCGAGAATCGAGATTTTTTTCATAGAAAGTTACTATAGTCGGGGGGATTAGCTTTTAACCTAGAGGGTTTTGGGATACTTGTAAACCCCTATAGGCGCGTTCGGCTTACAGGGGTTCGGGATTCTATGATGATCGCGGTTCCGGGGATTCGATCGACTTAATCGGGATAGGCGAAACCGGTACGCGGATCGCGTATATAGAGGCCGAGAACCAATGTCGAGAGAACCAGATCCCAAACGGGGGTAACGCGTTCCGCGTCGTCCACCCAGTAATCCATCGTGATCAGGCATTGCACCCCGGAACCGAGGCCGATAGCGATGCGGGAATAGGCCTCGCGGTGTTCCCGGGAATCGGTAAATTGCATTTGCATCCAGACGACGCGCGCGGTTTGGCGTTTTAATTTAAAAACTTCGCTGAAATCGCTGGGATTTCGGGAATCTTCTCTGACTAGCTTTTTTAAGGTCGATGCGAGAGGGAAATCGGTCAAGTCAGCGTTCGGGGGCAAGATATTATAGGAGACTTCCAGACAACAATCATCGTTCGGGGGTTTTCGATCGAGGAAACGGAAGGAATTCTCTTGCGGTTCCATGTGCCAATCTCCCGGCACGTCAAAGCGTACCGCGCCGCGTCCGGCCACGAATATTTTGGTTCCCTCGTTCGAACGCCAGTTATGACCCTCTTTTAGCTCTAGAGTTTCTTTTATCCAGCGAAGATCGTGTTTTTTGCCCTTGCTCATAAAATAGCCCCGCGCGCGGAATTTAACGTTTCTTCTGGAGAGAGATGACGGGAGAGAGAATCAAAAAACGGCTACCTACCACGGGAAAAACGGGCTTTATCTTCCGGTACGCTCATCTTTACCCGGTTTTTAGACTTTCAAAACGGAATGTCCGAGAAGTCTAATCTTGAAGTTCGCTCTTTAACCCTAGTATATCTCCGGGGATTTTTCCACCGCGGATTCGCCGGGGATTCGCAAGAGTTGTGAGGCTCTGCTACAGTAAGCGATAAGGGATTTTTGACAAAATGAGAGTTATTGACCGAAAAAAAACATGAATGTTACTTCTTTCGTCGCGATTCTCGTTATTCTGCTACTGGTGGCGACGGGAGTGGCGATCGGAACGCGATGGCTGAGAATTCCCTACGTGACCGGTTTGGTGGTCGCGGGTTTAGCGATTACCCGACTTCTGCCCGAACAGGTCGGCCTCGATGACGCGCTGATTATCAATCTTTTTCTGCCGATTCTCATCTTCGAGGCTTCTATTAATACGGATATCTCCCGCCTCCGCAATACCATTAAACCGATCGCCCTTCTCGCGGGGCCGGGGGTGATTCTCTGTTCCGGTGTCACGGCTTTTTTACTCTGGAGGGGATTGGGAGTCGGTTGGATCGCCGCTCTTTTCATGGGGGTGATCCTAGCGGTCACGGATACCGTATCGGTGATCGCGGTGTTTAAGGAAGTTCCCGTCCCGGCGCGGCTATCCACGATCGTCGAGGGGGAAAGTCTCTTTAATGACGGGATCGCGCTGGTTCTCTTCGGTTTACTGCTAAAAGTGCAGGAAACCGGTTCCATCACATTTCTGGAGGCCGGTCAGGATTTTTTCGTGGTGATCGTCGGGGGGAGTCTGATCGGTTTGGCTTTGGGGTATCTCGGCGCGGGATTACTGGCCCGGATCGATGAACCCCTCGGCAATATTTTACTGACGATCGCCCTCGCTCTGGGGGTATTTCAGATCGGGCAAGCGGTCAAGGTATCCGGGGTCGTGGCCGTGGTCGTGGCGGGTCTAATGGTCAATAAACTGGGCATCGGGAGCAATATTTCGGCTTCTACCCGTCTGAATCTGTTAAGTTTCTGGGAAGTGGCGAGTTTCGGGGTGAATAGTTTTATTTTCCTGCTGATCGGCATCGAGGTGGATTTAATCACTTTCTGGCAAACGCTCCCGGCGGTTTTATTCGCTATCCTCGCCTACCAGATCGGTAGAATTCTCTCGGTGTATCCGATCTTGGCGATCGCCCGCTATTTCGATCGACCGATCCCGCGGAAATGGCAACACGTTCTATTTTTCGGTAATATCAAGGGTTCTCTATCGATGGCTATGGCTTTGAGTCTTCCGGCGACGTTACCGGAGAGGGGACAGGCGATCGCTATCGTTTTCGGGACGGTGTTACTGTCTTTGATCGGTCAGGGGTTGAGTCTGCCTTGGGTGGTGAAACGCTTGCAACTAACGAGACTTTCCCCGTCCCGTCTGACGATCGAGGAACTGCAAGCGCGGTTGATGGGAGCCAAAGCCGCGCTCGATGAACTGGAAACTTTGTTTCAATCGGGGGTGTTACCGAAAGCGGTTTACGAGGAAACCCGATCGGATTATCAGGTGCGGGTAGCGTCCGCGGAGAAGTCCCTGCGGGAGTTTTATAACCGTCGTCCGTCCCGTGGCGATACGATGGAACCGTCTCTCACCCGATCGGCCTCGATCCGTCGGCGCTTGTTGCTCGCGGAGAAAGGCGCGCTGGCCGAGGCCGTCCGTCAGCGGGTTCTCTCCGAGGAAGTTGTCGCGGAAAAATTGCGGGCGATCGACGAACAATTACTCTCGCTAGAAGACGATTAACCCGCGTGACCTCCCATAAAGTCGATAATCTGGTGTAAATAACCCGGTTTGGTGACGATCAGTACCGTCGAACCGGCTTCGAGAACGGTGCTACCGTTGGGAACGATTAAATCCTCGTGCGGGTGCGCTTGATAGCCGATAATCAGCGATCCGGTGGGAAATCGGCTATCTCGGGCGATATCGGCGACGCTTTGCCCCACCACGTCACAGCGATCGGGAACGGTTAATTTTAAGACCTCGATCTGTCCCTGCTCGAAGTGCATCATCGATTCTACCCGCGGGTACTCGATCGCGTTCACCATCGTCGAGACGGACAGATCCACGGTGCTGACGATATGGGTGGCACCGGCCAGACGCAGGGGTTCGATAAAGTCCCGGTGACGCACCCGCGCGAGGATCTGCGGGACACCGTAATGTCTGGCCAGGGTGACTAGGGCTAAATTTAACGCGTCCTGACGGAGCGCGGCGACGATCGCCTCGGCTTTGAGAACGCCGGATTCTAATAATATATCCGTACTGACCGCGCTTCCCTCGAAGGCCATCACTCCCACCTGTTCGCGCGCGTACCGACAGGCAGACGGATCGATGTCGATCACCGCGACTTTATGACCGAGTTCGACGAGTTGCCGCGCTAAACTCAGGCCGATTAATCCCGCTCCACCGATTACTACATACATCGTTCGTTAACAGATAGGGAACGTTTCGTTTGTTAAGTTTAGTATATTTTTCGGGAGGGCGATCGATTTCCGGCGGGCCCGATCACCCGAACAGTCGTAAAAAGTCTTTAAGTTCGTTTAGTACCTCATGCTCGAAATTCCAAATATGAGGCTTGTATTTCATAACGTATTCAAACCCCGTCACGCTCATGCTACATTTCTGCCCGGCATTACCTTCCTCCTTCTTTGAACAGGTGTCGAACCGTATATAATTGCTGATCCAGAATTTATCAAAATTTTTTCTATTCAGAACCGATTTTCCTCGCTGTTGTAAGCATTCCTGCCAAGCTTCTAAACAATCCGCATAGGTCGAATCTTGGCTTTTTATTTCTTTAAGGAGTGTTTCTAGCTCTCCTTGTCCATCGACATTGATAAAATAACAGGCAAATTCTATCGTTCGCCCTTCTATCGTCATCAATCGATACAGTTGGCTTGTATCGGCGATATCTTCCGCTTCCGAATAAACCTTCTTTAGGCAATCATTAAGCTCGCTAATCCTTTGCTCTTTTGACAACAAGTCCTGATCGATGATTACGCCGACCTTATCTATATCTCTACTTTCAATATCTGTTTTCGCTTCCTTCAGTGCGGTAATCATCTTTGTTGAATCCAACCCCCCCAAACATTTATAATGCTCATCGTCAAGACAGATCGGTTGGCCTAACTGGATATCGTTTAGGTTTAAGCGATCGATTAATGCTTGGAGAAAAAATTTATCATTCTTGCTCTCGACGATTAACAAATTGCTCATCTTTCACCCCTCACTTCTTTGTCATGCTTTAATGCGTAGTCTAAGGTTTCCAAATCTCTTTTCACACCCATAATCTTATCAGTTCTAGGGCTTCTAAATAGTTCAAAATACGCCCCCTGCTCTGGATAATGCTCTAAACCGACATCGGCGAAAGCTCGGATCATCTCTATACTATGAGTCGTTGCGAAAATTTGGGTATCGAGTTCTGTAGCTAATCGGAATAGCATTTGCCAAAATTCTTTCTGATTGGTATAATGTATTCCATTTTCAATCTCATCAATCAATAAAATCGAGCTATTATTATTTAGCAATTTCAATATAATTCCTGCTAAACGATTAATTGCATCACCGAATAGAGCTATGGGTAAACGTCTTCCTCCCGTTCTTGTTAGATATAAATTCGGAGACCCCAGAGAAAAGCTTTCAATTTTTTCTATATTGGGGTCTAAGATTTGAAAGGCTTTTAAAACCTCAGATTGCTGTTCTTTTTCTTCCTGTAAGATCAAGCGCTCATAATCTTGGGCTATTTCCGATCTAGAACGATTTGTAAAGACTGGAACAATAGGTAAAAAGTGTAAGTTTTCGGGATGTGTAGTAAAAGGATAAAGTAGTCCCGAGTTTACAACAGCTTTTACATATCCTTCTGTATCTACGAACAATATATGATGTGAAATGTTCTCGGTAAAATTTTCAGAATCCATTTTTTCGCTAAAGCTGTTGATTTCTAAAATGGGTGGTATATTCGATCCTTGTTCAATAAAGCTTCTTAAAACTCTATCTATGGATTCACTACTTTTAAAATCAGACAAAGATTCTTCTGGCAAACTAAAAAAGTCCTCATAAAATGCGATTGAGGTATTTATGAAAAAATCGATATTTATATTATTTTTAATTTTAAAAGAAATTGCTCGATTAGATTTTTGTTCAAAATATAAGTTTTGTAACATTTGTTCTGGCAGAACTCTACTAATTTCTGGTGCTTCTCTTCTCAAATCTTTTAAATACAGAATATTGTCAGGATTATCTGCAACGATTAAGGCTTCTAGGAAGGCGGTTTTACCCGCGTTATTCTTACCCCCGATCAAATTGACGCGCTCGAAGCCCTCGATCTTGGTATGCTCGAAGCATCGGAAATTCTGGATCTCGATATCTTTAATCATATTGACCCTCGATCGACTAAATACGAACCTACTCCATCTTATCGGAAATCCTCGAAAAAATCCCGTCTCTTTCGGCGCGGTACGGGAAGGAGCGGATTCGATCGATCTCGATTTTCCCTCTTCCCGTAGACTGGATTTTAGATCGCCCGGAAAGACGATAGTACAAGAAAACCGCTCGCCAGACGGCAAAAACAGTCGGGAATACACCCGAACCGCCACAGAATAAGGACAATCCGGTCGCGTTCGGATGCACATTCTCACCGGACAATATCGAAAATGTTCAAAATCATGAAAACCGTAACCTTGTCTTTTAATGAGTTTAATTGTAGGATCGATCGCCCCGTCCACTCCCTCCGTCGTTCGAGGCTCGAAGTCGTTACATACTCCTTTTAAATGAAACTTTATTATCGAGGTCGATTCTCGATAGATAACGCTCGCCGCTCTTAGCTATTTCTGGATCGCTCTCGTCCCTCTTTACTGATTAGTTTCTTTTCAGAGATCTATTTTATTTGGCTCTCTCCGGATTATGGTAATAATTTTGGCTTTTAAAGTCTAGAAAGCAAGTATAGTCGGGTTTATAAACGAGTATAGTATCACGAAATGTATCTAAATATACATTTTTGTCTATATTCAAGAGAGCCAATTAGTTTTCGCTAATGCTAGATTATCCGGTAACAATAATTTCTTCAAAAATCAGACTTATCTATCTAAAGAGGTACAGCTAAAGCGGGAGATTGACCGGTCGATCGGTTAGGATTTAATACGACCCTTGATCGATTTAGCACCGCTTTATCCGTATCTAGGAATGGAGTTCCCGCGTGAGTAGATCGAACGGAAACTTTATGTCCCGCTTGCCGCTTTTTGACGATCGCGCGACCGAGCTATTGTTCGCTTCCGACGGAGCGTCGCCTTTTACCGTCCTAATCGTCGAAACCCGTCTCGAAGACCGACGGACGATCGACGGGGACTCCCGATCGATCTTCTCGGAAGAAACCGCGATCCGGGTGGCCGCGACCGCGCGCGAGGGGCTGGAGTTGTACCGTTCGCTTCATTCCAATATAGTCCTGCTCGGTTATCGTGTTCCCGATCCCGCGGCGGGAGAATTTCTCGAAACTCTCGCGGGCGAGGATCTCGATCGCCCTAGCCCGATCGTCCTGTTAACCGAGCGGGAGGACGAACCGATCGTACCCGCCGCGTTGAAAGCGGGAGCGATCGATTATCTAGTCAAGAACCGACTCGCGCCCGAAACGCTACGCTCGGCGATCGCCCGCGCCCTCGCGAGAGGTCGATCGGATCGCTCCCCGTCGCGGGACGATAACGAACCGAACGGGTGCCGACGCGTCGAAGAAGAACTCCGTCGGAGTCGGGAAACACTCCGCGAACAGCGATCGGAAATCGAATCGATCTATCGGACCGCCCCGGTCGGGCTATGTTCGCACGATCTCGAACTCCGTTTCGTTCGCGTGAACGAGCGCCTGGCCGAGATCAACGGTCTACCGGTGTCCGAGCATATCGGCCGTACCCCGAGCGAACTCCTGCCGGAACTGGGGGAACGGGTGGAACGCGTCTGCCGACAGGTGATCCGATCGGGGGAACCGCTCCAGAATCTGGCGATCGAGGGAACGACCCCATCGCGCCCCGGCGCGCCACGTCACTGGTTAGCGAGTTACTATCCGTCGCGCGACGGTAACGGCCGCGTTTCGGGGGTGAACGTGGTGGTACAGGAGATGACCGAGCGGGAGGATCTCAAGCGAACCGAAGAACAGTTACAGGAAAGTCAACGGATTCTCGACGCGTTGATGGAATCTATCCCGGAAGGGATCGCCATTGCCGAGGCACCGGACGGTACGATCCGTCGGGTCAGTCGGTACGGACAACGGTTAACCGGGCGATCGCCGGAGAGTCTGGAAGGAATTCCCGTAGAACGATACTTGGAACGATGGGATCTCCTGCGGCCGGACGGTTCCCGCCCGAACGACGGAGATTTACCCCTAGTTCGCGCGCTCCGACGGGGGGAGGTGACGTTCGGCGAGGAATGGATTCTCCGGCGACCCGATAACCCTCCCGTTCGCGTCTCCTGTAACGCGGCCCCGATTCTCGATCGCCACGGACAGGTAACGGGCGGGATCGTCGCGTGGCGCGATATTACCGAGCGGAAGGCGATCGAGGAACGATTACGCGAATCGGAGAGATTTTTGAAGGAAATCAACGAGGCCGCGCCGAATCTGCTCTATATTTTCGATCTGGTCGAGAGGCGGAATGTTTATATCGGCCCGCAAATTTTCCCCCTGTTGGGCTTCTCGATCGAGGCAATACGCTCTAGCTCCTCGTGGGTTCTCACCGAACTGTTTCATCCCGACGATCTCCCCCGGATCGAGGAACACCACGATCGGATTCGCGGCGCGCGCGAGGACGGGATTTTCACCATCGAGTACCGGATGAGACACGCGGATGGCGGGTGGCGTTGGCTCACGAGTCGCGACACGATCTTCGCCCGCGACGAGCGGGGGAACCCGGTACAGATCCTCGGTTCGGCGATCGATATCACCGAGCGGAAACTGGCCGAGGAACGGTCGCGCGAGTCGGAAGAAAAATTGTCGCCGTTCATCCGACACGCCCCGGCGGCGATGGCGATGTTCGATCGCCAGATGCGCTATCTCGCGCACAGTCAACGCTGGTTAGAGGACTGTCAATTATCCGGGAACGTGATCGGGCGCTCCCATTACGAGGTCTTTCCCGACCTTCCCGAATCGTGGCGACAGGTTCACCGGAACTGTCTGGCCGACGCGGTGGAGAGATCGGGGGGAGAACGCTTCGAGCGCGCCGACGGCTCGATCTACTGGGTGAAATGGGAGAGCCGTCCGTGGTTCGACGCGGCCGGCTCGATCGGCGGTATCGTCATTTTCTCCGAGAATATTACCGATCGGGTGCGCGCGGAACTCCGACTAGAGCGACAGGCCGACGAGTTGAGAGCGTTAAACGCCGCCCTAGAGCGAACCGCGGCCGAGTTAATCGAACGGAACCGGGAGTTAGACCGCTTTGTCTACACGGTCTCGCACGATCTCAAAGCGCCCCTGCGGGCGATCGCCAACCTCGCCGGATGGCTGACCGACGACCTCGGGGGCCGATTGGAAGGGGATAACCTACACCATCTGGAACTTCTAGGGGAGCGGGTGAGCCGTATGGTGTCGCTGATCGACGGATTGCTGGCCTACTCGCGGGTAGGCCGCGGGGAAATCCGGTCGGAAATGGTTAACACGCGGGAATTACTGGACGAGGCGATCGATTCTCTCGCGCCCCCGGCATCGTTCGCGGTCTCGATACCACCGGATATGCCGGTTTTCGTGACCAAGCGATTACTGCTATCTCAAGTTTTTGCCAATCTCATCGGCAACGCGCTCAAGTACGGCGATCGCCCCGACGGACGGATCGAGATCCGCGCGCGACGGCGGGAAGGGTATTACGAGTTCTCGGTAAGCGATAACGGCCCGGGCATCGCCCCGGAAGATCGCGAGCGGGTATTCGACCTCTTCCAAACTCTCGGCGGGAAATCCGCGGGTACCGGGATCGGTTTAGCGATCGTGAAAAAAATCGTCGAGAGCGAGGGGGGCGATATTTCAGTAGAGTCCGAATTAGGGAACGGGGCGACTTTCCGTTTTACCTGGCCCGCGGAGTGAGAACGATCCCCGAAACGAACCTGTCAAGAAGGACACGAGCGAACTAATATCTCTCGATTATCCCTCGCGATACGACAGGTCGCTCTTCCGCCCCTTGATGAATAGACCTCCGGCAAACTGTCTCTAGGTAGTGTTTTCTAGGTAGTGAAAACGTTACTTTAGATCTTATATTTAATCAACAAGCTTTTATTAAAAGGATATCTTGACGAGGAATCGCGAGAGCTCTTAAAATTTCACTTCGCTCTCTGCCAAAATATGCCAATACCTTTTATCGCTCTATTTCCCACAAGATAAGGATCACCGCCCCAAGCAAAATCAATTTAGTCCTCTATGATCATTGGTTAATTACCAAGAAATCCTGTCTATATTTGGTTAGCTTTAGATAGAAAAACTCGACTGTGGTTTCGGATTCTCTTGCCATTCTCCCGCCCGAATCGCCGGTAGTACGGTGAAGCTCACGGTTCCTCCTTCCTGTTTTCCCCGTCCTAGCCATCCTCACCTCCTACCTCCTGACCACTCCTCTCCCGTCGGGTTAAGGATTCCGCCTCGACGAAAATATCGCGGATATCGGGATAATGGCGCTGGATAATGAACTCGATCCGATCGATCGCCTGAACCACTTCCTCGATCGTTAAATTCCGGCGGAATTGAATCTCGATATTCAATAAAATCTCGTGCGGGCTGAAATATAGGGTTAACAGCCGTAACACATTATCTACCGAGGGATCGGCGAGGACGAGCGATCGCAAATGCCTCGCGGTGGCGGCATCGACCCCTTCCCCGACCAATAAACTCTTACTCTCACGCGCGAGGATAATCGCCACGAGGATCAGGATCGAACCGATAATAATCGAGGCTCCACCATCGAACCAAGGGTTTTCCAAGCTATGCCCTAAGAAAATTCCCAGAAAAGCCACGATCAATCCCAATAGAGCCGCCGAATCCTCGAAAAGCACCGTGAAAATCGTCGGATCTTTACTAGCCCTGACCGCTTGCCAGAGGGAGCGATCGCCTACCGAGGGGATAAATTCCCGCAGGGCTACCGTCCAAGAAAAGCCCTCGAAAACAAACGCCAATCCCAGGACGATATAGTTCCAGGTGGGATTCTCGATCGGACTCGGGCGGATGAGATGGGTGATTCCCTCGTAGATCGACATCCCCCCACCGATCGCGAAAATGAGAATCGCCACGATCAGCGTCCAGAAATACAGTTCCCGTCCGTGACCGAAAGGATGCTCGGTGTCGGGAGGACGTTGGCCGCGGTGGATACCGTAGAGGAGAACCAATTCGTTACTCGTATCGACCACCGAGTGAATTCCCTCGGAAAGCATGGCCGAACTTCCCGTCATCGTCGCGGCGATAAATTTGGTAATGGCGATCGCTAGATTGGCGGCGATCGCGGCGAAGATCGTTTTATGGGAAGATCCTTCCGCCATAAATTCTCACCATAGATACAACAACGAGAAGAGAATCACCCAGATCCCATCGACAAAGTGCCAGAATAACGTGGTCGCGCTCACCCCGAAATGGCCGTGACGGTGACTGTCCGGCAGGAACGATCGAGCGAGGACGATCCCCTGCAAGATCACCCCCGTCAGTACGTGTAACCCGTGAAATCCCGTGAGAATATAGAACATCGCCCCCACTAACCCCGTTTTCAGCCCGAAATCGAGACGGCTCCACTCGATACCCTGCCCGACGAGGAAATAGATCCCCATCAGCGAGGTGAGGAACCAGAGCGATCGAAATCGATTCCGATGACGACGGACGAGCGATCGTTCCGCGAGTTGGATCACCACGCTACTGGAGAGCAGGATCACCGTATTGATAACGACAAAGGTAGTCAGTTCCGGGCCGGAAACCCCCGACGGGAGCCAGTGAGTGTTCGTCAGTCGGAGCGCGATGTAGGTGAAGAATAAACTTAGGAAAATAACACTCTCGGAGAGCAGAAACACCGTGAAACCGAACATCCCCTTACCGTGATGGTCTTCGTGAGAGCCACCCCCGCTCGGTAGAAAGCGACGGAACCACCGCGGGAACATCCGTCGAAAGCGCTCCAGATCGATCGGGCTTTCGTCTTTACGAACGAGGTGAGGGGGAGAGATTCGGGTCATGGTGGGAGGGAGGTGAGGGAGGTGAGGGAGGTGAGGGAGATGAGGGAGATGAGGGAGGTGAGGGAGATGGGGAAGGTGAGGGAGATGGGGAGATGGGGAAGAGTAAGTTATATAAAAGATCTATCCTCCTGCCTCCTGACTCCTGACTCCTGACTCCTGACTCCTGACTCCTGCCTTAATCACTCGTCCGGCGAGACCTCTTCCCCGGATTGGGTGGTAGAAGTTTCGCCGTAGGCTCTCGGGTTGCCGTAGTTATAGGGGGGGAAAATCACCGTCGGGATCTCCGCGAAATTGTCCCGCGGCGGGGGGGAAGAGGTCGTCCATTCCAGGCCGGTCGCCTCCCACGGGTTATCTGGCGCTCTCGGCCCGGTTAGGAGAGAAGCGATAACATTGGCGAGAAAGGGCAGGATCGACACTCCCAGTAAAAATCCCCCCAAACTGGCGATCACGTTCCATCCCTGATACTCCGGCGGATAGGAAGCGACCCGACGCACCATTCCCTGTAATCCCAAGGGGTGCATCGGGAAAAAGGTCAGGTTCGCGCCGATAAAGGTGAGCCAGAAATGAAGTTTTCCCCAGCCTTCCGATAGTATTCTCCCGGTGATCTTGGGAAACCAGAAATAAATCGCCGCGAAGATCGCCATCGTGATCGTGTTAAAAACAATGTAATGAAAGTGTCCGACCACGAAATAGGTGTTATTAACGTGTAGATCGAAGGAATTCGCCGCTAACATCACTCCCGTGATCCCGCCGAACAGGAACATGATCACCCCTCCCATCGCGAAAAGCATGGGGGTGTCGAGATGGAGTTTTCCCCGCCAGATCGTGGCCGTCCAGCCGAAAGCTTTCACTCCCGTCGGTACGGCCACCAACATCGAGGTGATCGAGAAGGTAATCCGCATCCAATTCGGGGTGGCGCTGGCGAAGAGATGGTGTACCCAGACGAAGATACTGACCAGCGCGATCCCTAACGAGGCGATCGCTAGGGAACGATAGCCGAATAAAGGATTACGGGCGAACGCGGGCAGGACTTCCGCGAAGATCCCGAAGGCGGGCAGAGCCATGATATACACGGCCGGATGCGAGTAAAACCAGAAGAGATGTTGATAGAGAACCGGATCGCCTCCCTCTAAGGGCTTAAAAATGTTCGTGCCGAAGGCGAGATCGAAGAGTAGCAGGATTAACGCGCCGGTGAGGGAGGGCAGATTAATGAGTTGCAGGAGTTGCGCGCTGAGAACCGACCAGACGAAAACGGGCATTCGGAAAAAGGTCATGCCCGGCGCTCTCAGCCAGACGATCGTGGTGACGAAGTTGACCGCGCCCATGATCGAGGAAATACCGATAATTAGCACGCTCACGATCCAGAAGAGTTCGCCGCTTACCGGGTGAAAACTGACCGGGGGATAGGACCACCATCCCGCGCGCGCGGGCCCGTTAGGTAAGAAAAAACTAGAGAGAAGTAAAATTCCCGCCGGGGGAATCATCCAGAAGGAAATCGCGTTTAATAACGGAAACGCCATATCCCGCGCGCCGAGCATTAAGGGAACGAGATAGTTCGCCAATCCCGCGTTAAACGGGATGATCCACAGGAAGATCATGACCGTACCGTGGAAGGTGAAGAGGGCGTTATAGAGCGATCGATCGACGAGATTCGATTCCGGGGTGATCAGTTCTCCGCGCATGATCATCGCCGCCAGTCCGCCGAGTAGGAAGAAGGTGAAAGACAGTACCATGTACTGCACGCCGATCGTCTTATGGTCGGTGCTAAAACGGAAATACTGTCGCCAATCGAGATCGGTCCGGCGCGCGCGCTCGGTTTCGGGAACGCTAACGGGAGTCGGGGTCATGAATCACTCTCCTCGATCGATCGCGAGGTGACAGACCATCGCGTTTTTAGTAAAGGTTCGGGGGATCGGGTGATCGTTGTCTCTTTTTCTGCCGGGGGCTGTCGGGCGACGCTTTCTAGCCAGCGATCGTACTCCTCCCTCGATTCCACGTACACGTTCGCCCGCATCCGGGAGAAATCGTCGCCGCTAAATTGCGCGTCCTGTAAGAGGTATTTTCCCGCTCGCGTGGGAGTGAGGACGAGCGCGATATCCCGTCCCGGTATCGCGTCCTGTCGTAAACGGAATTCCGCGACGTAAAACCCGTGGATCACGTCCTCAGCCCGTAGAGCCAGCTTTGTACTCTCGTCGATCGGTAGATGCAGTTCCCCGCTCTCGGCCCCGTTCGGATAGCGGAAGAGCCACCGCCATTGTTTGGCGATTACCCCGATCGTTTCCGCCGCGGGTTTCGGGGTGGTAACGGCGCTCTCGGCGACGGCGGGTTCGATTTCTAGGGGAAAACGCACGATCTGCCGGAGACCGAGAATATCTAACCGGTTGTAAATATTGATATTCTGCAACGCGATCCAGGCGACCAAAAGCACCGGGGCGATCGTCCAGAGAATTTCCAGTCTCGCGCTCCCCCTCGCCGGGTGTCCCTCGCTATAATCACCGGGCCTCGCGCGGTAGAAAAGAGCCGAGTACAGGATCATGCCCACCAATCCCAAGAAAACGAACGTCCCGATCGATACGAGGAAGCTAAACAATTCATCGACCCGGCGCGCCTCGGCGGTAGCTTCTAGAGGCATCCAAGTATAGGCGAGTTGTCCCGTCCAGCGACCGATTAGCAGTAGCCCGGCGATAAAAACCGCTAGTAAAAAATACTCGATAATTTTTAACATCACCGATTCGGTTCGACCTCGATCGATTTGATTCGATAAAATGAATGGTATTCCGAGATGATTTTAAGAACTTTTGGCAAGTTTTACATCTAACTTTCGGATTAGTAAAGAATCGTACAGGGTGACTGACTTTTGAGAAATTTATTTTTGCGAGAATGGATTTACGTTTTTTTGTTTAAGAAAGATATATGAATTTGAGGCGAAAAATAAAAACTGGCACACGGTATTTGTCAGGAAATGCTGTAATTTTAAATAAAAAATTATTGTATTTTATCGAATTTTTCTAGGGATCGAGACAACAAAAACACGTAAAGACATTACTATTTAAATTTTAGACACAAAATATCCTCGTTATTATATTAACGAGGAATACCTATCAAAAATTTATTAGAAAAACTCGCTAGGTCATTTCTTTCCAGTAGTAGTTAAGCTCGAATTAATCGATTTCGCCAAATTTAAATGTTCTTCCAGCGTGGGCAGGGTTTGACTCGCCCAAGCGCGCGCTTGAGGGTCTTTTCCCGTACTGGCCTCGTGTCGGAAGTTCGTAACGTCCTCGGTATGATCTTCCACCATCCGACTCATATACTGCCGATCGAACTCCGCGCCGGAAAGTTTGCTCAGTTGTTCCCGCGTCGCTTCATATTTCGCTCCCGTGGTCGAGGGCATGGTCATCCCCTCCCGATCGAATACTTTGGTCAGCTTGGTGTTCGCCCGATCGTGATCCCGCACCATACGTCGCCCGAATTCTTTTACCCGCGGGTTAGAAGCTTTCTGTTCGGCTAGTCTGCCGAGTTGTACCTCGTTCATTCCCCCCCGGGCCGCCTCCATCATGAAGGGAGAGTCGGCGGATTGACTAACATTCCGATTCGATTCGGAACCGGTTCGGGTTGTCGGGGAGGTGGATGTACTCGGAGAGGCGGCCGTTCGATCGCTCACGAGGCGATCGCTTCGGTTTTCGGCCCGATCGCCACGGGTCGCGCAACCGACCGCGAGGACGGAAAAGAGTACGGCACTAGCGATGATTAACCCTGTCTGTCTTTTCATAATCACTCCTGGATATTCTTCTTTTTCAAAATCGATCGCGTCGGGGAGCGAGAATTCACCGATAGAGCTTCCGTCTTTAGGATTTTCGGAATAATCTATTCTTTTCGATCCCTTTTCTAGCCGATCGAAACGAGAAGCTATAAAAATTAGGGGGAATAAGTCCGTGAGCTTATTCTTCCACCGGTTATAAAGCTTTTTTTAGAGCGATCGCGGAAGCTTACTTTTCCATACTGGCGAATTTACTTCGGTTCCACTTCTCTCTTTAGGCTAATTTTCGGTTTATCGATCGGAGCCGAAATCATATAAATTTTTATTACATTCATTCAAAAATTTATTTTTTAAGCTACAATCTTTCTTCAAATTATTTAGCCATTTACGCTTAGAGAAAACCCGTATTTTGAAAAAGAAAAAAAAGTCCTATCAAACCTAAACTGAGGAGTAAAGCGAACGCGATCGCGTATTCAAATCTACGGCTCAGGAAACCGATAACCGATACCCCCACTAATACGAGAAGAAGAATCCCGAGATAAATAATCGCTCGAACGGGCCGATCGATTAACGGATCGGTTTGTATATTGGCGGGAGAAGGTAAAGAATCGCTCGCGAGTAACCGGTTAACCAGAAACATATCCCTATCCTCCGTAAACGAACTATCGCGGTAAAAATCGCTCGGGATTTTTACCGAGTTTCAACAGATGAACCGCGGTGTTATGCACTCCGAATTCATCGCCTAATTGCGCCCCCAACGTGCCGTGTAGGTATAACGCCCCTAATAAAACAACACCGACGAGTACATAAATCCACGGTACTTCCCTCGTTTTTCCTTCCGGGGCGCGGTAGCGTAGAAATCCTCGCCAAATCGTTAACCCGACGATCGAGGTCAGTAATAAAATCCCCCCCAACCCGTGTAATAACATCGTGGTACTCGCGTTTAAACCCCAATCGCTCACTCGATCCGGTAGCGGATCGGCCAGCATTAACTCGAAAAAACCCGCCGCGACGGTAAAAAAAGTCACGATCGCCGCCGCGACGAGATTATACCAACCCACTTCGTGAAAGCTCGATCGGCTCGCGGGAAGTGCTAGAAATTTAAAAATCGGTTTTCCTAAAAAAAATAAAGTACCGGCGATGTCGAAAAGAACCGCGATAATTACCAGCCCCAAGGTGAGATGGACGAGTTGAGGGTGTAGGGGAATCGGGTAGGGAAGTCCGTTTTCCCCGATTTTGAATCCTGGTAAAGCGATCGATAAAACGTTCATTGAATTAATCCCTGCCGGCTCGCTTCTACTACGGGTTCGATATGCAGTCCGTACACCCAAATCAATCGTGTCCCTAAAACCGTTTGGAACAAGACCAAACAGGTTAATAACGCGCCACCACCGAGATAGATCGCCGGGAGTTTAACCGGGTTGCGACGGCGGAGCGCGAAACGCCAAGCGGTGATCGCGACGGTTAACGCTCCCAACGACCAACCGACGATCGTGTGTAACGTTAGCGTCGATCGAACCGCCCCGTAGGTATTCGCTAACCCCGCCTCTAATTGCCCGAAAATCACCGCGAGAAAAATCGCGATCGAGGCGACCAGTAGATTCCAAAAACTAACCTCGAAGAAACGATTTCTACGGGTGAAATAACCGATCGAGTCACAAAGGAAAGAGAATAAGACCATCGCGATCACGAAATGAACGATAATCGGATGGATCGGGTCGGGATAGGGAAGCCCTTGCTCGTTGAGCGATATAGAGAGCATGAATTTCACCGATTCGGGATCGAGCGGTTTAGATCCGATCGTAATCGGATTCGGAAGAACCGGTATCTATCGTGGAAAGGAACCTTAAAGGGAACAGGGAACGGGGAACGGGGAAGGCGGGTTATTCTCTCCCGCTACGGGACGGACGCTCGGGTAAAGTTCCGAGGACGGCGACGAGATCGATCGGTTCGGTAACGCTGACGAGAAGTTGTCGTAAACGAACGGGACAACCGAGAACGTAACCGAGTTGAACGGGTTGGAGATCGATCGCCACGATACCCTCTCCCGATCCGTTGACGAGCCATCGATCGCCCCACCCGTGTACTCCCCGACTGAGGGGAACCGATCGGGTTATCGCGGCCGAAACAACGGCCGATCGGGGAAATCCCGCGCGGAAAGCCCATCCCATCCGAACCCGAACCCGATCTGCCTCCGGCAACGCTTCGCTCCCGCTTTCCACCTCGACGTAGGAATCCCCCGGCGGTAATAACAACGCGCTCGATAACCCTCCATACCATTTGTCGAACCGGATCGGGAATCTACGGGATTCTTTCCTATTCACGGAATTTCTCGACTTTTTTTCTTTCTTCCTTCAGTTTATCCCGATATCGATCGCGGAATTCCCCCCTAGCGATCGTCGGATAGAGATCGGGCGACCCGTCGGGCGATCGCCGCACCCACCAGGACACCACCGGCCACGGCCGCCACCTGTACCGCCCGCTTGATCACATCCGGGTGATGGCGTTCGATCACCTCGTCTCTCAGCCATTCGGTGGTCGCTTTGAAATTATGCAGGGGGGTGGGGAGGAGTTCTAAATAAGTTCCCTGACGGATCAGGTGGCCGGGTTCGCCCGCGATCTCGATCGAGTTAAACAGATTCACCACGGCGTTATTCAAACCCAATTTGAGCAGGGTTCCCCGTAGATTCACCCGCGCGGGCTGTAATTCCTGTCCGAGGGCGATAGCTCTTAAATTTCGGGCGATCGCCGCTCCCTGTTGATAGGCGACCTGCGCGGTGGGCGGTAGCGGTTTCTCGTTATGCCCGTCGTTGTCGGGATGCTGGGTTTCCTCGGGTTCGGATTCCTCGCCGTTATGGGATTCCGGCGGGTAAGCGACCGCGAGATCTCCCCCCGCGAACACCTCGGGAAAATCGGGCAGTTGTAGGGTCGGGGTCACGGTTAACCGGCCCTGTCGATCGCGATGTTCTTTCGGGATCGCGAGGGATCGGATCAAGGGATGGGTACTCGTTCCCGTCGTCCAGATCATCGTTCCCGCGGGTAGGATTTCGGTTCGATCGTCGCGCTCGTACTCTAGACTGTCGGGGTGAACGGCGGTCACTTTCGCGCCGGTAATCACTTCCACGGGAACGGTTCTTTCCCGTAGCGCCTCGATCGCCGTTTCCCGCAGTTCGCTATTGATATCTCCCTCTAATATTTCCCCGTGATTGACCAATACCACCCGAATCTCTTCCGGATTCCCGCCGATCGCCCCGTACCACGGCGGCAGAAAATCCGCGAGCGTCGCCGCCATCTCTACCCCCGACGGGCCGCCCCCGATGACGACCGCGGTTAACAGACGGCGACGTTGTTGGGGATCGCGTTGAAAGATAGCCCTCTGTAATCGATCGCGCAGTTGTCGATCGATCTCGATCGCGTCCTCCCTCGTCCGGAAGGGTAGGGCGTTTTCCTTCGCTCCCTCCACCCCGAAATAGCCGGTCACGCTACCGAGCGCGAGAACGAGATTACTGTAGTTATATTCGTCCCCCCCGACGAGGCGCGCCCGCCGTCCGGGTAGATCGATCGACTCCACGCTATCTCGGGCGAAGATCACCCCGCTATCTTGCAATAATTCCTCGTAGCGGGGGACGACCTGATCCGCTTCCATTTCCCCGCTGAAATACTCGTAGAGTAGGGGTTTGAAGCAGAAGCGATCGTGGCGATCGATCAGGATAACCGAGCGCGGGTATCCCTGATGGGCGAGGTGGAGGGCCGTGAATAGCCCGGTAAAACCACCACCGAGAATTACCGTCTGGTAAACGGGAGCCGTCATGATACACCTCTGCTAAAGAGCGGCGAGAGTCGTCGGGGGGCGATCGCGGAGCCTACAAGTTCGCTTCACCCGCGCTCTCTCTACAGTCGAGAGCGCGGGTCGGGAAAAATCCCGCGTCCGATCCCACGGTAAACCGGCCGGACCCGCGAGCCATCTTTCTAACGGTCGAGAGGGAGGGCGAACCGGACATCGGCCGCGACCCGTCGGAAAAAAGCGTTCGGGGCATCGTGAATCGGGAAGAGCGGCGAGTAACCCATCCCATCGCGAGCGCTCCCGTAATCTCTCCGCACGGAAAAGCTATCCGTCACCAATTGTCCCGACGCGCCGGATCGAGCCGGTAATATTGTCGGAATAGCTCGTATAAATCGGAATGTTTCGCCCGTAACGAACGCGGTTTCTCGAAAAAAGTCTCCGTGACCACCGCGAAAAATTCGGCGGGATTCGTCGCCCCGTAGGGATCGATCGCCGTTTTCATCCCCCGATCGCTCTCCCGGCAAAGTCTTTCGTACTCTTCGGTCATTATTTTCGCCCAGCGATCGGGAGCGATATCTTTCGGTAGGAGGGGAACCCCTTGAACCGCCCCGTCTTCCGCGTCCAACTGATGGGCGAACTCGTGAAGGACGACGTTATGCCCGTCTTCCCAGTTGTGAATATCTTGTTGAACTTGTTGCCACGAGAGAACTAACTGATCCCGCGTCCACGATTCCCCTAATCTCACCACCCGTCTCTCCTCGATCCCGTAATTCCCGAGCGGGTAGTGCTAAACACGTAATGATAAATCCAAAGAGGAATTATAGTGATGGATAAAATACCAGATCGCCCCGATGTGATTCTCTAAGGATTTGGAAAAAGACAAAGTTTTTCGGACTAAACGAGACACCCTCTGCCGAAGGGTATTATTGAAGCGCTCGATGTAACTGGTTTTGCCCGTCTCCTTTCCCACCTCTTTATGCCGTTTACTCGGTAATACCGCCCCGTAGGCCGCCCAGAAATCCGTGTAGGCAACGGCACATTGTCGGTAGACAGGGGGTAAGGATTTCCACAATTCCCGGGCGGCTCCCTCGTCTCTCGCCCCGATATAGACCCCGACAATTTCTCGGGTCTTCGCGTCAATCGCCAGCCAAACCCATTGTTTATTGCCTTTATTGTCCACGAACGACCATAATTCATCACATTGAATCGTTAGCTTGCCTTTTTTTGGGGGGATACCTGTATAACCCGAGGAACCGCCGCGTATTTCCGATTCGCGTAATCTTGGAGCCATTGCTCGGACACCCGAACCGCGCGAGCTATTCCGGCGAGAGAGATACGTTCAAGCAGCAAACGGTCGATAAGCTCCCTTGTTGCCGCATCTATCATCTTTTTATCTGGATTTGACCCGATTTGCCGTCCACAATCGTGACACTTAAATCTTTGTTTCCCCGTGTGGATGTGTCCGTTCTTGACGGTTCGGGAGGACGAACAAGCGGGGCAATTAGGCATGGCGGAAAGAGACGTGGGTTTCGGCGACTATTCTATCATCATTACTTCTTGAGGGCTACCAAACACCGAACCGGAAAAGATATATCCGTTCAAGAGCGAGCGGGAACTTACGTGGAGGCTTTTTTATGTCTCTGTCAATTGCAGTGGTATCCGGAAGCGAAAATTCTCTTTTCCCTACCCGTAGAAATCGAGGCGGGGGTTTCTTTTCCTTTATGCCAACAATTGCGGGTTTGGGGTCGCTACGAGGAAGCGATTCAACTCTGTGAAGGATTATTAGACAATCTCGATGGGGAAACGGATTTTCTTTGCCTGAGTGAACTCGGTTATATTTATCGAGAATCGGGACAGATTTCGAGAGCGTTGGATTATTGCGATCGACTCCTATCCCTAGCAAAAAAAACGGGGAATTCACTTTGGCGAGCGAGAGGGGAAGGATATATCGCGATCCTCCACGGGATTGGCGGTGACTACGCGAGAGCGGAAAGCGGTCTTCAGGAAAGTCTACGTCTGGCCGAACCTCTCCCCGAATCACCGGAAAAGTTCCAGATTATGAACACGGCCTATCTCAATCTCGGGAATGTTTACGGTTATCAACAACAGATCGATCGGTGCCTCGATTGCTTTCATCGCCATTTACAGTGGACGGAAGACACGAAAAATCCCTTTTATCGGGCGATCGCCCTACGGAATCTAGGAGAAGCCTATCGCCGGCTCGATGATTTAGATCGAGCGTTAGAGTATATCGAGCGAAGCCTAGAATTATCCGATCGCGTCGACGATGAATCCGGTAGTATTTTTTCCCTGGGGAATTTAGGTTCGCTTCACGCCCAACGGGGAGAATTCGAGAAAGCGCGCCAATCTTTCGAGCGCCAAAAAGAGAAAGCCGATGAAATTGGCGATCAGGCCGGCCTCGCTCACGCGCTCATCGGATTAGGAGAAATCGATAGTATTACCCGACAGGACGAGCGGGCCTATCGATATATTCAACAAGCTGTCACCCTAGCCCGCGAGATCGGGGAGCGACAGATCGAAGTAGAATCCTTAATTATCTTGGCGGAATTTGAGGAGAAAACCCTCGATATAAATTCCGCGCTCGAAGGCTGGCGACAAGCGCTATCGATCGCCCGGCAATTGAACAATTCTTCTCTGCAAGAAAAATGCGATCGAAACATCCGGCGACTCGCGACGGGCGACGGTTACAAACCCCCGGAAAAATAACGGGCGCTCGCGAAAACTCCCGTGGCCGCCTCGGAACCGACGTAACGCCAATGCCAGGGTTCAAAGCTCACCCCTTGCGGATTGTCACGGGGAAAGGACAACTCGAAGCCGTATTGACCGGCGCGCGCCGCTAACCATCGATAGGCGCGCGTTCTCTCGAAATCGTACTTGAGATCGGTATCCCGAGCGTCGCCATCGCCGATATCGAGCGCGTACCCCGTGTGGTGTTCGCTGTAGCCCGGCGGGGCGCTCAGACGAGCGGCGGCCGACCGACTACCCCGGCGTTGAATTTGTCGGGTGAAAAGTTTTTCCTGATCGGCTACCGATCGAAACCCCGAAATGATCGTTAAATTGACCCCTTCCGCTCTCGCCGCCTCCCGAGTGCGGGCGAACGCGTCCGCCGCCTCCGCCTCTAAATATTCGGGTCGATCGTAATACATTCCCACCCGCACCAATCGGGAGCGATCGACCTCCAGATAGGGAAAATGGCCGAGATACGCGGGATTTCTAGCGGCGATCGGGGCGGGCGCGGGTCGGATCATTTTCGGCTCCGGAGAGGGTAAGACGGGAGAGGGAAGAATTACCGGAGAGGGAACCGCCAGGGGAGCGGGAACCCCGATCGGCGAGGGAGATACCCGCGCGATCGGCGGGGTCAGCGTTGACACGCGAGCGACGGGCGCGGTCCGGGGAGCCGGCCACCACCATTGCAGACCGACCCCGATGGCGATCACGATACAGGCGCTCAGAAAAGAAACGATCAGAAATTGCATTCGTGTCCACAGATCCCGCGAGTATTTCATAAAATTTCCGGATTAATCCCGAGCGATTAACTGAGCCGCTATCCAACCGCTACGACCGACCGAGGGAGCGGGGACGTTATACCAGAGATAACCGCCCCGATCGTGGCCGCTATCGAGAATTTTCACCCTCGCCCCGGTGGGAACTTGACCCACCACGCCGTAAGCCGTCCCCGGCCCGGAACGCATATTTTTCGTCCCCGATCGCCCGGAAACGGTCGCGTTAGTAGCGGGAAAAGAAGGGTTGGCGCGGGCGGGAGGTTGGCGGGGAACGTAACTACCCTGTCCGTCGATCGCCAGTAAATTCCCCGCGATCCACCCTCGCGCCCCGGTGGTCGGGAAAAATACCTCGTACCACGGGAAATTATCGCCATTGCGAACCATCTGTAGAACTCGCACCCGATCGCCCGTGAAAGCGCGATGTCTAACCCCGTACCCTAAGCCGGGGCCGCTCCAGATATTTTTCCGTCCGGCCTGACCGGCGATCGTCGCGTTCGTCGAGGGATCGAGCGACGGTTGGGGGGGCGGGATAACGGCGCTAGGAACCGGAGAGCGAGCGGGAACGGGAGACGGGGCGCTCGGCGGGGGAGCGGCGGAAAAAGTTTCTACCGCCGGTTTTTCCCCCGTTTTCTCTTCGTTTCGATCGTCGTTCCGCTCGACGAGGCCGATTAACTGCGTGCGGATCACGAAGGTACTCGCCAGAATCGAACAACCCACCAAACCGCCGATAATTACCGCTTTCTTCCATTCCCCCCCGTGATCCGACGCGGTTTGGACGCGCGTGGGTAGCGTGTACGGAGACGGGGATAGCGTCGCGGCGCTAACCGTTGTCGGGGGAGCGCTAGAAATTCGCGTCGGGACGCTATTTCTCGCCGGGGATAGGGTTTCGAGCGCGGCCATCATTCCGGCCGCGTTCTGATAGCGATCGAGGGGGTTAATCGCGATCGCTTTCTCGATCGTCTCGGCGAAGGCGGGCGTGACCGAGACAAACGCTCGCCAATCCGGTAGCCCGGTACGCGGGTCGCTCTCGAAGTTGGTGAGGGTTTGGCCGGTCAGTAAAAAAATCGCCGTCACTCCCAGACTATAGATATCGCTGGCGAAAACCGGGCGACCGATCGATTGTTCGGGGGAAGAAAAACCCTCGGTCCCGACGATCATCGTTCGCGAGCGCTGTTCTCCCGATCGGGGTAAAGTTCCCATCGTTTCCCGGACGGCTCCAAAATCGATCAGAACCGGTTGTCCGTCTTGACGGCGGAGAATGATATTATCCGGTTTAATATCGCGGTAGATGATGTTTTTGTCGTGAATGTATTCGATAATGGGAAGAATTCGCTGTAAAAGCCTCCGAACCGCGTCCTCGCTCAACAATCCCTCGTTCGCTACTTTCCGCGTTAAGGTATCTCCCTCGATATATTCCTCCACGAGATAGAATTCTCCCTCTTGAACGAAATACGCGTAGAGTTTCGGTATTCGCTCGTTTTCCCCGCTTAATTCTTCTTGAATCACCGCTTCCCGCTCGAATTTTTCCAAAACTATCTGTTGGATGGCGGGATCGCCGTGAACGGGTTTCAGTTGTTTGATCACGCGCTTCGGACGGGAAGGGAGATGATGATCCTCGGCGAGATAAGTGGTTCCGAATCCTCCTTCCCCCAAAACTCGCAGGATATGATAGCGCTCGTTGAGAACGGTCGGCGCGCTTCTAGCTTCGGTGGAACTATCCATAGATACAGGCCGCGATACGGGTGAATTTTTTTCGGTTCGGGAAACTTTTGCCGACGACGAGCGTCTTTATATGCTTTTTGTTTTTAGTTATAACGCTCTTCCCACGACGAGCGCAACGGGAATGTATTTTTTTTAACGAATCAAGCCGAAGAATCGCGTTTTCATCCCACCTCTTGCAAAACTGAAAATTTAAAGTTAGATTTAATCTAAAAATTGTCAATTTCAGAACATTCGTAAAAAAAATAAACGATTTACCCTTTTTATAATCTATTAGCTTCTCCTGCCTCCTGTCTCCTGTCTCCTGTCTCCTGTCTCCTGTCTCCTGTCTCCT